>JBDTVG010000172.1:0-27736 GCA_040007395.1 Chloroflexota bacterium | reverse complement strand
GTACAGGGTCAAGTACTGGTTCGAGCAACGGCAGTAGTAATGGAAACAGCAATGGCACGGGTACCAGCAATGGCAATAGCAATGGAAACAGTACTGGTCAGGGTACAGGGTCAAGTACTGGTTCGAGCAACGGCAGTAGTAATGGAAACAGCAATGGAAACGGGAACGGCAATAGCAATGGCAACAGCAATGGCAATAAGAACGGCAATAAGAACGGGTAAAGAAATGCCTGCGAACGGAACACGCTTTGGCGCGTTTGTTTCAGCCTGAGTACAACTTTATTCGCCGCGAATATTGGTTCGGGGAAGCTGATAGCCGACCATTAAGCCTGTTTCGTATCGTATTTTCCATACTTCTGGTCAAAGAGGCGCTTTACCATCTGCCGCTAGCAGCCTTGTTTTACACGGACGCAGGCATTCTGCCGCGTGCTGTGATCTGGGATAGCGTGGGACGTACCGAGCGTTTCTCGTTAATGGATGCGCTTTCGACAACGTGGATGGCACAGGCGTTTTTTTTGCTGTGGATGTTAGTGGCGATTAGTCTGCTGCTGGGTTATCGTACCCGTTTGATGACGATTGCCAATTTTATCATTATTTTGTCTGTCCATGAACGGAACGTGTACCTGTTGACAGGGGCCGATACGGTGCTGCGCGTTTTTAGTTTTTGGGCTATGTTTTTGACCTTGGACCAGCACTATGCACTGGATACATGGTTATCTCGTCTACCCAAAACTGCGGCAACCCACGCTGCAAGACCGAACTTATCAAGTTCCACGACCGCATGGGTATTTCCTTGGCGTATCTTGCAGATTCAGATTGTCCTGATCTATTTGGTGACTGGCTTACTGAAACTGAACGGTCAGTATTGGCAAGAAGGTGAAGCGCTTTATTCAGTATTGCAGTTGAACTCCAGCCTATTGCCATTGGGCCGCTGGCTGGGAACCCATAGCCCCTATGTTTTTCTTCAGGGATTAACGTATGGAGTGATGCTGATTGAGCTTTCGTTCACTATCCTTGTCTTTGCGCCAATTGCCCAACCCATCTTACGCCGCGTTGGACTGGTAACAGGCGCGTCTCTACATATCGGAATCGCGTTGACAATGGCGATGCCCATAACAGACTTTTCTTTAGTGATGCTCACGGGATATATCGTTTTTTTTGAGCCGCAATGGGTGCAGTCTCTGGTCGATCCTATAGGACGATTTATGCAAGCGCGGGGTATTAGGCAGCGCTTTACCCAGAGGGCAACTATGATTGCCGCCATTTTGCCGCCAGCCGCCCCTACTTTCTCCAATCCAAAAGTTGCGTCTGTGCTGCGCTATGGTATGGCGCTGCTGATGATCCTACTAATCGGGTTGGTCATCTACTGGAATCTGCAAACAGTGGAAGATTACACGAAGCAAGTGGTACCACCCGTGCCAGCGCTGTCACAGGCGGTGATATGGTACAGTGGGCTGTGGCAATATTGGGATCTGTTTGCGCCCCTTCCATTCCAAATAGATGGTTGGGTCACTATCCCTGCCGAGTTTGAAGATGGCACTACTCTCGACTTGCGGACTGGTAAGCCAGCGACCAGTGCAATTCCCGACGCATCGTGGGGGCCTTCTAGCCGCTGGAAGAAATTTGAGGAGAACATGAATAATGATCGCAATGATGTGCTTCTACGCGCTTGGGCACGGTACTACTGTCGGCACTATTACGATAATCTCCCGACTGGTAACCGGTTAAAAACATTCCAAATCCATTTTCTATACCGCCGGGTTCATCATCCGGGTGAACCAGAGAATGACATTCAGGACGATTTGTTGTGGTCACATCAGTGCGATACTTAGCATATGATACATAGTCAGTCAGTTTTGAAGATTTTTCAATGACCTCCACGCTTGCGTTCATGCTCGATAATAGTGCATATCCGCCGATCTCCGAGGCCAAAGGCACGCCCCAGAACCAGCGAATCTTCTCCAGCTTCATACCGACGATAAATCTCTGCGTCGCGTTCTCGCTTCTCCCATGTTTTCTGTTGCACGGACCGACCCGCATAGAGCAAGTCGAGTAAGCATTACATCGCCTCGGCAGTAGTAAGTAGACGTGCGGGCTTGTATCCCTCAAGTTACATTTAATCCAATACAGGTCTAATTCCTCGCGGCTTGCCACGTGACAGTGGATTTGAAGTTGATACTCCGCAGCAAGCTACGGAGTAGTTCATTTCTTTACCCTGCCTAAGCATAGTAATCGGGCAGCTTCTTAATCGTTTGCCACTGCGTCCCATCGTGACCAAAGACGACCAGCGTCACTTGCTCACGCTCCACTAGATCGAGCAGCTTTTGGGTGCTGGCGATCAATTCGTCTTTGTTGTCGTCGCTTGGTGCTGGCTGACGATCCACCGTGAAAGCGCTTTGTGCAGGTACCGCATCAATGGCAAGCAGCACGGCTCCGGTTTCTGGCAACCGTACCAGTACCGATTGATGTCCGGGCGCATGACCGCTGGTTTCGATCAGCTCCACGCCGGGAAACAGCGTAGTATCGCCATCGACAAATCGATAGCGCTCCACTGGTTGATCCCAATGTGACCGGGAACGCATAAAACGTGGATGGTTTTGGGCAATGGTATAGTGACGGCGCTGGACAATCAACTCTGCACGCGGGAACGCTTCGTGATAGCCCGTATGATCGCCGTCAAAATGGGTACAAATCAGTACGTCAATATTGTCAGGGGTTAAGCCAAGCATTGCCAGTTGTTCGACCACATTTTTTTCCAGCGTGGGGGTTGGCATTCCCGCTGGCGGATGGACATCTGTGGGCAATCCGCTGTCGATCAGGATGTTTTTTCCGTCAGCCATTTGTATCAGGTAGCACACAAACGGCAAATTGCGCTCCGGGATGGTGCCGACGCGCATGAGATAGAGACGCTGTGGATGAGTGCTGGCGGTGGACATAGGATTTCCTTTCTAGTAGATGACGATCTTTAACTGGATATACTCTATATGTTGTATGTAGAGTTCTAGACAAAAAAAACTGGTTCATATTCGCTACAAGTGCAGTTGACCCCACCCTAAATCCCTCCCCGCACGCGAGGAGGGACTTTCCAAACAGTGTAGCTCCCTTTCCTCGCCTGCGGGGAAAGGGCTGGGGATAGGGGTCAATTATCTTGCATTTGTTCTTTACTTGAGCCAAAAAAACTATTGAGCGACGGTCTTCATCAAATCCCGAATCGTCACGGTGCGTAAACTGTGCTTCATAGCCTGCTCGGCATCGCCTAACGTGGCAAGGATCGTCTGCTGAACTTTCGTCACCTTTTCCCCAGACACGTTTAGCTGAACATTCGTCTGGAACAGGGGACGCTCCTGTTCGATAGCCGTAAAAATATCCAAGACGGAAATTTGCTCAGGCGGTAATTTCAGTCGGACACCGCCATTCGCCCCTTCCCGACTCTCGATAAGGCCAACGCGGATCAAGCGACGTAGCAGCATTCCAGCCGTAGACGGCGGGATATTGAGATCCTGTGAAATCTTCAGCGTTGGGGTGAACTCGTATGTCCCGTGTTCCACTTTGCTGGCGACATACAGTACGAGAAACAGGGATTGAGAAAAGGCGAGTGAGTAACTCATCGGCTCCAACTTTACGAACTACATGTAGAGTATATAGAGTTATTCATTTTGTCAAGTGGTTTATTGTAGATGGGTGGGGCAAACGTATCAAAATGGCTTGGTGTACCTGAACGCCCACCACCTCAACCCGGCGACTGGCACCTTCCTGAGCCGCGACCCTCGAATGGGTCGCGGCAGAGAGTGCCATGTCGCGCAACCCGTACAGCTATACGGGCGGCAACCAAGTCAACCGTATGAGCGCTTGTTATCTCCTGCTGCGCTTGAAGTATGGGAACGTCAAGTAACAGAAATGATTGCTAGACTAAAATAGGATAAGTGATGCCCTATACCATAGGGCATCTATCGTATTTTGCCCTATACAGGGAGTCCGTCCAACTTCTGGGACGAGACATCTGAAATAGGATTCCGAGCGTGGATTCCAACTTCAAATGTCTCACTTTAATTCGTGGGCGGACTCCCTATTATACTATACGTCTGATGTAGAATTGCCTTTTAGCCGCATGGGCAGACAAGCGATGAATTGCCAAAATCGATGTATCTCGAACGTCGATCAAGTTGCTGTGCAGATCGCAGAATCGAATTTACATCAGACGTATAGTAATCACAAGATCAGTAGATACTTTACTTTAACCCCTAAGTCTTAATACTGAGGTGTGTGTATGAGCTGTCAAGAGCAAATCAAGGATACCGAGCATATATTACTATAATTAGGTGCTTCATATATTTAACCTTTGAATTTTGATAAAGTAATAATATAAGTAAGCGTAAAGTTATTCAATTAACGTGCAACTGAAAAATCAAGCTGGAGTTGAGCATTTAAATGCTATATCCTTACCCATCACATATACATCTACTTCAATTGCTATGCGAACCTGAAGTCTATGAGAAAATTGTACAAAATAAAAATTTTACTAAGTTACAATCATATTGGATGATTTTACCTCGTTATCTCTATGCATATTGCCCCATTTGTCAAGTCCAGTATAGTGAGCCTGCCGATACTTATCATATAAATGGATGGGGTGGAATAGGTTTACAAAATACACTGTGTGCGACTTCTTATGCTAAACGCTTTATTAATAAGCGATGCACACATTTTTTAGGAATACAAGCGTTCCTAAATTTCAATGGACAATCTCCTACCGAGATTAAATACTTTGGAAATTCGTCTGGAGAAGTTCCCTATATGACATCGCAATTTTTTCCTGATGATTTGGAATCTTATGCGGTACTTCATGCTTTGCCAGTTTGTCGAATTGTATCTGAACGCTTTGTACCTACATACACGGTATTCTTTCTGACTTATTTTAGCGAAAGTCCAAAAGAAGTTCTTGCCCGCCGTTTCGCTGAGCAAGCCAAATGGTCAATGCTCGATCCTGATTTTCGCCCCGCTACGGTTCAGCCAGCCGGTTTTGTTGATGAGAAAAGCTACCAGTTGGAACTATGGGCCAAAAGTGGAAAGCTGGGCTGGTTGGATTTTTCATTACCTCAGCTTCCATTGAAAATAGGGGAAGGAACAGTCTTACCTGAAATATACCGAGCAGTGCAAGGTAATCGTAACCCTACCATTTGGCGTCGCGAAAATTAACTCTCCGCAACCTTACAGGGAACTAGCAGCTTCAATAGTGAGACGACCTACCTGTTCGACCTCAACGCACAGTTGCCCCAAATGCTCAGTGAGACAACGGGGGCTTCGACGACGTGGTACCTGAATGGCCTCGATGTGATCGCCCAGCAGCAGACTGGCCCGGCGTGGAACTACTTCGCTCAGGACGGATTGGGGTCGGTCCGCCAGATGATCGATCCAGCGCAAAATGTCACGATGAGCGCGGAATACGATCCGTATGGGGTGCCGATTATGTCACCCACAACCACGCTGGGCTATACCGGCGCGCCGACTGACTCAAATGGCCTCGTATACCTGAACGCGCCCGCTACTTCGACCCGGCGACAGGCACCTTCCTGACCCGTGACCCCTTCGAGGGCATGGCCGATAGCGCTATGTCGCGCAACCCGTACAGCTGTACGGGCGGCAACCCAGTCAATCGCACGGACCGCAGCGGCAAATGCATTTGGGATGGTTGTATTGCCGAAATTGCCTTGATTGGCGCGGGGTCTGCCTTTATTGGAGATTGGGTTCACCAAGTCTCTGCGAACCAGTCCAAAGGTCTGGATTTCTGGCACGCAGCTTACAAGGACAACCTGAATGGAAGTGAGTTAGCTATTTCCGCGGGGGTAGGGGCTGCCGCGGGGGTAGGTGTCGCGGTGAGTGCTGGTTTTGTTGGAGGCGCATTAACCTCTGGGTCAACATGGCTAGCTGCCCACCCGGTTGTTGAGGCTGGGTTACTTGGCGGAGAACTAGAGTGGGGCAGACAATATGTTGGTAATATGTTCTCTTACGATGCCAATGGGCCAAGGCTGGGCACGTTTACGCGGACTAGGGGGATAATAGATGCGGCAAGCCCTGGCCTTTTCGACTGGTGGAAAGTTGCTAAATCTGCGGCATTCTCTGCGGCTACGGCGGGTATATGGGCAAAGGTTGGCATTTTCAAAAACGGAATTCCCGATGTACTTCAAATTACCCAACAAACTTCGTCGGCAGCTTTTTATGGGGGATTTATAAACGTAGGTGCGGGTATTGCGACAAAAGCAATCTATAACGCAGCATTTCAGCATAAGAAAAATCTCGATATTATCGGCGGCATGTCGTTTGCAGATGCGTTTTCTAATCAATTCTGGGGCAGTCTCGTTGCAGGAGCCAGTGTAGAATACGACAATTTAGTGAAGCCTGAATGGGATGCCCTTGAAAACGCTCCGATAAATTGGCCCAATCAATGGGAAAGAACATATCTGCTTTTTGAGAAAGCTGGCACATTTGGAACGTTTGGAGCTAGCGGCGCGCTGGGGCAGATTGCAGTGAACCACTTAGAAGGAACTCAATCAGTCTGTACAAGCTCAGTAGGTGCAACTGGCGGATGGATGAGCAATTTGACATCCTTTATTCCGTCAGGTGCCAGTTACGCATTCGCTAACTTTGTCGCTACTACGGCAGTAGGCATTTCAGGTCAGGCATGTTCGGAGAATTAAGCAACTATGACAGATTCTTCACCTAGTGTTATTGTACTAACCATAACACTTTTCATCACAAGCTGTCCTTTCTACATGTGTATAGGGATAGGTTCGATACAGTATTATGCTGCTCGTTCAAATGCATCAGAAGAAGCCATTGAGGTATTTTTCAAAACTTTGAGTTTTCCGTTTACAATTTATGCTCGGGGAAAGAACAAAGGGCAAACTATACATCGTATCGCTTCCATAAATGGCGGAATGGCAGCTCGTATTGGTTCCAGCCTGTTGCCCTTAATATCCGCAGTAGCTATATTATTGGAGTCTTTTCCTCAAAACATCCATACCTCAGAACTGTTTCTTAGGGTGTTGGGGTTTTCAGTTGTTTCTCTGCCAATAGCCATAATGTGGAAATTTGGGAATAAACTCGGTCAATCCAAACCAGTAATGTAATAAAACAGGTATGATCGATCTTCGATAGCTTTTGCCATTCTAGGCAACATTCGCCACGCAATACCCTATGTTGAGAGCAACGCCGTCAACGGTGCTGTTAGCGAAATGCCACCACGTTTATGGATCGGATAGAGTACGATCCGTTCGGTGTACCGATTGCCTCACCCACGACAACGTTGGGCTACACCGGAGCGCCGAATGACTCAAATGGCTTGCTGTACCTCAACGCCCGCTACCTCGACCCAGCATCTGGCACCTTCCTGACCCGCGACCCCCTTCGAGGGCATGGCCGATAGTGCCATGTCGCGTAACCCCTACAGCTATACTGGCGGCAACCCGGTCAATCGCACGGACAGAAGTGGCAAATGCTTCGATCCGGTATCGCTTGTATTTTGTGCAGCCATCGGTATTGGAGCCGTGTTTGCTGCTGGCAACGCATATCACCAATTTCGGACTTATGGCCGTGTCAAAGATTGGGGGAGTGTTGGCACCTCCTTTGTAGAAGCCGCAGGTGTAACAGTAGGCGTTGGATTCCTTGCGTTAGGTGGACTAGAAATTGCGGGGGCTGTAGGCAGTGCATGGGGTGTTGCTAGCAACGTTGGCTGGGCTGGAGCACTTGAGCTGTCTCTACCAGGAATTGGGAGTGGCGCGGCCCTTAGCTCGGCTGGTGGGGCTGGAGCGCTATCTTTCTATGAGGCAAATCCAGAACTTGGCGATGAACTTGCGGCTGAAAGTTCGATTGTTGGAGAAAATCTAGAATCTACTACCAAAACAATACGTTTAGTTGGGTTTCGGGGCATTGGAGGCAATGAAGGTGCATACCTCAATCCAGATTGGGTACAGGAACACGATCTGATCAAGGCTGGTCACGTAGGCATTTCCTTCGATCAAGGGAAGACAATTTTCGGCTTCTGGCCATCCAAAGCAGCGGCCGAGAACGCAGGTGGTTCCGAAGCACTTGTTCAACTGTTAAAAGATGGCGAATCGGTACTAGGCCGCGTCTATGATGATACAACGATATTTCAACGAGCCTTCGAATTCTCACAAGAAGGAGCCAGTACTGACGTGTGGCAAATGTCAATTGAAGTTTCACCTGAAGAATTTGATCAAATCGAACAGACAGTTCAAAATTATGTTGGCCAAGGTGAGAATCTAAACCCTCCACAAATGTACCGTTGGCCTGCACGAGATCCAAGCCCAATGCCTTCTGAGATATGCAATAATTGTTCTACTTGACCGAAAACACTCGGGCTTCCTATTCCCGAAGAAACGGGAAGAATGTCGATGTATATGAATGCACTTCGAAAGGTAGGGTTTCCATGGCAACCATAGTAATTAGGGGAAATGGATAGCCATGACAGATCATATAAGTAACCACGACAATCTCACGGACTCTGAAGCACTCCAATTGGAATTATACCTTGGAGATCTTGCAATGAACTTTCGAGGAGCCAAAGAAGATTTGCAGCGGCGCGAAGAAATTGTGCGTGAGTATCACTCGACACTTGCAAAACTGTATCAACACGGTCGGTATCCAAACTTGGATCTAGACAGTGAACTTCCTGATAAATTTATGCCAGAAGAATACATGAGGAGAACTAGACCAAGCCGATATTCTAAATAAAGCCTATTTGCATATCATGATTGGTCAATCTTGATCACGATGTAGGTATATTCGCGAAAAATTTGGGACGACAGGTTTTTGTTAACCCATCAGAGAATAATTTTGTATGGGAGGCCAGAGACGACTTGACCTCCCATGTTTTTGTCTCATCCTCGGCAACCCGGTCAATGGTGATATTGGCGAACTGCCACCACATTCGTGGAGCGGATAGACTACGATCCGTATGGCGTACCGATTGCGTTCCCCACAACGACGCTCGGCTACACTGGCGCACCGACCGACTCAAACGGCTTGGTTTACCTCAACGCCCGCTACCTCGACCCGGCGACTGGCACCTTCCTGACCCGTGACCCCTTCGAGGGCATGGCAGAGAGCGCCATGTCGCGCAACCCGTACAGCTATACGGGCGGCAACAGCATCATTAACACAACTACCCCTATGGTGCGGCTTCATCAGCGAGTACACGCTCGATAAACTGGCTCATCTTCTGATAATGCGATCCCTGCCAGAAGATTTTGTCGCAGGAACGGCAGATCCGAAACTCGTGAAAGTACAATTTGGTGCGCGATGGCAACCGATCCCCGATCAGTTCTTTGTCGATAGATTCCAGCACAGTGTTGCACTGCAAACAGCGGTGAAACAGATGGCTCAGGCCAAATAGCTTGAATTGGCGCAGCACCTCGGTTAGCTGCTTGCCGGGATCGGTGTTGCGGACAAAATAGCCGTGTGTCACAAGGCTGCGTTTGAGCAGTCCGAGGTCGCGAGTCAGCAGCACCCGATCCTCGACATTCGACACAAGGGCTAATTCGGGATCGTCGTAGTCGTTGCGATACAGTGTATCGAAGCCCAACATCCGCAGATAGGCCGCTAGTTTGCCCAGATGCACATCCAAGATAAAGCGGATCTCGCTGGTGAACTGTGGCTGTAACCGGAGATCGGTCAGCGGTGTACTATCGCTGCCAAACACGCTCGGATAGACGTTGATCTGATCGCCGTCCTGAATGTGATAGGTGAAGTCTACCGCCGCGCCATTGATCAGAATCAGGCGGACTTCGGTATGCGGCACACCCAGCGATTCGATCAAGTCTTTGATCGAGGGCGCTTCTTCAAACGAATGGGTAAAGGCCACCTCGCGCCGTTCGCGGGGCAGAAAATCGTTTAGCTGTGCGTAAAAACGCACGGTTACTGTAGACATAGTGTATAGTCCAGATTATTTAGCTCACAGTACTCATTAATTATTTTTGCGTCCAATTGCCCTCACCCCTAGCCCCTCTCCCGCAGGGCGAGGGGAGCCAATTCCAATTGTATTGAAGTCCCTCTCCATGAGGGAGAGGGATTTAGGGTGAGGGCGGCGTAAGATAAGTTATCAGATGGCATACAGATCCGGGCGGTATTTTTCAAGGTGCTGACGCAGCCAATCAATCGTAGCCACTAAGCCTTGTTCGAGGCTAACCTGTGGAGTCCAGCCCAAGACCGACTGTGCCTGTGTATTATCTGCTAGCAACCGTTCGACTTCGCTTTTGCCGGGACGGATACGCACATCATCGCTCTCGATCACAGGCGTAACGTCCATCAACTGCGCGATAAGCTGTGCCAGGTCGCCAATGGATATTTCACGTCCCGATCCCAGATTGATCGTTTTGCCGACGGCTTCGGGTGTAGCCGCAGCGCGTATAAAGCCATCGACGGTATTGAGCACATAGTTTAGGTCGCGGGTCGGGTGCAGGCTGCCAAGTTTGACACGCTGTCCGGTCAAAAACTGCGTGATAATCGTTGGGATCACAGCGCGTGCCGACTGACGCGGGCCAAAAGTGTTGAAAGGTCGGACGGTGACGACGGGCAAGCCAAACGACAAATGAAACGCTTCGACCATTTTATCCGCGCCGATCTTGCTGGCAGAGTACGGCGATTGTCCTTGCAAAACGTGTTTTTCATCAATCGGTACATACTGCGCCGTACCGTATACTTCGCTGGTCGAGGTGTGAACCACCTGCGTCACCCCGAGTTGCAGCGCTGACTGCATGACGTTTAGCGTGCCTTCAATGTTGGTGCGCACGTAGGACATCGGCGCTTGATACGAATACGGGATCGCGATTAACGCCGCCAGATGAAACACGTACTCCGCCGCTTGCATCGCCCGTTGTACGCTGTCCCTATCGCTGATGTCGCCCGCGATGACCTCAATCGAGTCCTTGTGCGGCGATGTATCTAGCCAGCCCCACGTTCCAAGCGCGTTGTAATGGACTAAAGCGCGAACGGTTGCGCCTTGCAAGACCAATTGTTCGGTCAGGTGGCTGCCGATGAAGCCGCCTGCGCCAGTGATGAGTACCCGTTTGCCTTGCCAGTTCAAAGAGTCTGTACCCCTTTTTCAAAGATTTCCATGTCAACTATACATTCAGAGCAAGCGAAAATGAAATTTTGCATGGCATTTCCAATACAATGACACACTATTATTTTATATTATCAATTATTGACAATATCAAGAATTGATAATATAAATAAACTTATCACTCACTTGCAGGAATGGATGTATGGCGACCTTTGACGAGACGCTCTTTATACAGTTATCGCTGACGTGTACCGAAACAAAGTCTGCGTTTGCCCAGCATATCGGCCTGAGCCAAGTGCGGATGCAATTGCTCATGCTGTTGTCGCATGGTGAGACGAGTCATGCCGTTTTGCAGCAGCGCTTAGTCTTGGATGGCGCGACGCTTACCCGTCAGGTTAAACAGTTCGAGACAGAGGGCGTAGTTAGCCGCCGCCTCGATCCACAGGACAATCGCTACACCCTCGTTGCGTTGACTCCAGCGGGGCAGCAGATGGCAACCGGATTGATTGAAGCCTTGCAAACGTTTCAGACTCAATTACTTGACGGTATCAGCGCCGAAGAACAAGCGGTTGCGTTACGTGTCCTTGCGCGAGTCCGCACCAATATTCGCCACGTCCAAGAAGGAGAAAACTAGATGAACACTGAAGCCTTACCACAAGTCATTCCGCTATGGTCGGACGGGACATCGGAGTCGGGAATCGGAGATCAGCGGGAACAGGAAACGGTTATCCCTAGCCCGCGCTTTAACAATTCGGTCAAGAATATGAAAGTCGTGCGGAATATCACGCAGCCTACCCTAACGGCCTATCTGCCCGCTGCCGCCGCTGCTAATGGTGCCGCTGTCGTTATCTGCCCCGGCGGAGGCTTTACCTGTCTGCCTATCGAGATCGAAGGCGCGGACGTGGCACGGTGGCTAAACCGTCACGGTATAGCGGCTTTCGTCCTCAACTATCGACTTTTGCCAACCGCTATCGACGACGAAACGTTCATCCAACAGATGCAGCGACCCGATATGGCACAGATAAACGCCCACATCCCGCTTGCGGTGACAGACGGTAAGCGAGCCGTCAGCCTAGTACGGGAACACGCCGCCGAATGGAACCTAGACCCACAGCGAATCGGTACGCTGGGCTTCTCGGCGGGTGGTGTCGTCGCAACGGGAGCGGCAGTACAGAGCGATCCAGACGGTGATATAGGCAGTCGCCCGAATTTCGTAGCCTCGCTCTACAGCCCCGGCGTGCCGGATCTCATGCCGCAAGCCGATATACTGCCGCTATTTCTCGCCTTTGCCAGTGATGATCCGGTGTTAAAGCTCGTTTCTGAAGGAAGTCTGCGTCTTTATTCTGCGTGGAAAGATGCTCACCATCCAGTTGAACTGCATATTTACTCTAAAGGTGGACATGGCTTTGGGATGACTCAGCAGAATTTACCTTGCGATCATTGGATTGATCGGTTTGGCGACTGGCTGCATGTTGAGGGCTTGCTTATATAGCTCGTTCAGCATCCGTTGTTAAGTATTGGCTACTCCACCCAAATAGGATTACGTGTGTCCAGCGAACAACATGCTACAATCCTGAAAAGTTTTTTGCTGAACCACTAACGGCGCTGCACAACGGCTGCCGGCCCAAAGGAGTAAGCACGTACTTATGGAAGACTTCCTATTTCGCGGCGATCTCGCCACGCTCGATCCCGATGTTACCGAACTAATCAACCTTGAAGCGGAACGCCAACTCCGCCGCCTCATTATGATTCCATCTGAGTCCACGATTCCCCATGTGGTGCGCGAGGCGTTGACCTCGCCGTTCCACAATATCTACGCCGAAGGCTACCCGCCCGACGACACGCGCACCATGACTCAGCCAGAGATTATGGACGTGGATATGCGCTTGGCGGACTATCGCCGCTATTCCGATCCGCGCTACTACAAAGGAACCGAGTTCGCGGATCTGATCGAAGCGCTTGCCAAACGGCGCGGCGCGGAATTGTTCGCGACAGGACGCTATAAGGCCACCGATCTGTATTTGAATGTGCAGCCGCTATCTGGTGCGCCTGCCAACAGCGCCGTCTATACCGCCTTGATCCAACCGGGCGATACGATCATGGGCATGAATCTGCTGCACGGTGGACACCTTTCACACGGCAGCCCCGCCGCCCGCAGCGGCAAACAATATCGGGCGGTCTTCTATGGCGTTGATCCCGAAACGGAACTGCTTGATTACGACAACATGCACGTTCAGGCGTTGCTGCACCATCCCAAAATTATCATCGGCGGCTATTCGTCCTATCCTTGGTCGCCAGACTGGGCCAGAATGCGCGAGATCGCGGACGAGTGCGGCGCACTGCTCATGGCAGATATTGCCCATGTCGCGGGCTTGGTCATTGCTGGCGTATATCCTTCGCCCGTTGGCATTGCCGACATCGTGACCTTCACTTCGCACAAAACGCTGGGCGGGCCACGCGGCGCAGTCATCCTCACCCATCGGGCGGATCTCGCTAAGAAGCTCGACAGAGGCGTATTCCCCGGTGAACAGGGTGGGCCGCATGTTCACGCTATCGCGGCGTTGGCGGTGGCCTTCAAGTTGGCAGCGACCCCACAGTTCAAAGCCTTGCAAGTCCAGATCGTGCAGAACGCCAAACGATTGGCTGAAAAACTGACCGAAGGCGGGCTGCGGGTTGTGCATGGCGGCACGGATACGCATCTGCTGAATGTCGATCTCAAGCCGATTGTCGGCGTAGATGGCACGCGCTTAAGCGGCGATATGGGGGCGCGATTGCTCGAGCTTGTCGGGATCACCTGCAATCGCAACACACTGCCCAGCGACGACTCGGCGGCGCGTCCCAGTGGGATTCGCTTAGGCACGCCTTGGATTACGCAGCGCGGCTTCAAGGAGTCAGAGATTGATCGGTTGGCGGAAATTATCGCCATGGTGCTGACCAACGCGAAACCGTTCAGCTATGAAGGCAAAGGCGGCAAGGCCGATGCCCGCGCCAAACTGGATTATGCCGTTCTGCATGATGCCCGCGCCAGCGTCGATCAATTGGCAGAACAGGCAGGCCGCGACTACGATCTGCCCGTTGTCGGGACAGAACTGCCTCAACCCGGACGCAGTCACTTTGCCATGATCTACCAGACTGGCGCTGCCGTCCTCGAAATTCGCGGCGCGGAGTCGTCGCACTTTCTGGATTATGCGTTAACCAGCGATGTCTATTTGCTAAAAGTCGGTGAGAGTCAGCCAACCTGCCTGCTATATCCCGATGCCACTGTCGCCGCCGATGCGCTTATCGAACACGTCAGCGAGGGCAGCTATCATCTGCATTTGTCCTCCAACGCCGCCGAGGTCTTGAACTGGCTGCAAAGCCTCTCCGATGGTTTTGTCATTCACGACCCGCTGGATCTTTACGGCAAAATCCCCGGCCCGGTGGCGATCCGTGTGCTGGACGGTGTAGTCCCGCAAGCCGTGCCGGATCACGCGATGGCTTTCGCAACTGGCAAAGGCTACTTTGTCGGCATCAATGGTGAACACTATGCGGGCGCTAAACGCGATCCGCTGCCGCAGTTTACTTGGATTGAGCCAACCGACGCACCGATCAAGACGACCCCATTGCATACACTCCACAAGGACATCCTCGGCGCGAAGATGGTTCCCTTTGCGGGCTACGATATGCCAGTGTGGTACACCAGCGTCAGCGACGAACATGCCGCCGTGCGAACCAGTGCCGGATTGTTCGATGTGACACACATGGGCGTATGGGAAGTTAGCGGCCCCGCTTCTGAGGTGTTCCTGAATGGGATTACCGCTAACGATATTTTCGCGCTGGAACCGGGACAGGCGCACTACAGCTATCTGCTGGACATCGACGGCACACCCTTTGACGATATTTACGTCTATCGGCTCGAAGCTGAAAAATTCATGATTGTCGTCAATGCCTCGAACAATGACAAAGATTGGGCGTGGGTCAATGCGGTACACGCTGGCAGCGCCATGATCGATCCGGCGCGACCCGCCGCACGATTGCTGACCCATTCCGCCGATGTCACTTTGCGCGATCTGCGTGACCCCGCCAGCGGCAAAGATCGCCGCGTGGATATTGCGCTGCAAGGGCCAGCCAGCCGCGATATTTTGCTCAGTTTGCACGGCTCCGATTCTGACAAGAGCAAGATCAAAGCGTTGCAGTGGTCTACGCTGGCGCATGTCTCACTGGGCGGACATGACCTGATCGTGTCGCGGACAGGCTACACAGGCGAACGGATCGCCTATGAATTGTTCCCGCACCCCGACGAAGCCGCGCAGTTATTCAGCACCTTGATTGAATCAGGAGCCAAGCCGTGCGGGTTAGCGGCGCGGGATAGTACACGCACCGAAGCAGGTTTGCCGCTGTATGGGCACGAACTCGGTGGAGATAATGCGTTTACCCCCGGCGATGCAGGCTTTGCCAACTATGTCAAATTGTGGAAGCCGTTCTTCGTTGGCAAGCCAGCCTATCTAGCCCGCGAACACAAGCGTGATGCTGTCGTGACGCGCTTCCGCATGAACCACAAGGGCGTGAAGCCGCCGCAGAATGGTGATCCATTGGTGGATCGACGTGGACGGGTGATCGGCGTGGTCACATCATGCAGCATCGACAGTAACGGATTCCAGACGGGGCAAGCCTACTTCAAAGAGGACGCTATCGAGGAAGACGCGACGGTCTACGTATTCAGCGGAACGGCGAATGCTCGACAAAACGGCAAGCCACTTTCGGCACTCAGACTCGGTGACAAAGCCCTGATGCCCGATGCAGCGACAGTGCTGTCGCACTTCCCGAAGAAAAGATAGACACTGAATCGCCATAAATCGCGATTCTCGTAGGGAGAGGTTTTTAATGATTGCAGCGGACAGGGCAAGCCCTGTCCCTACCGCCCAACGATATTGTGTAGGGATCGAGCCTGCCCGACCCAGCATTTTTGGAAATGCCTACCCTTGAAAGCGGGAGCCTCCTCCCTATTTTTCAAATGGGCCTATGCCTTCCGTGAAGCGTTCGAATATATTGTTTCCTCTATCAAGCATCGTTCCGCATGGCTACAACCTGTGAGGTAATCACATTGTCCTCGCCAGACTCTGATCGCTTGAGTGCGGGAAGTGCCAATAAAAGCGCACCTAGCGATAGCAATAGTATTCCCGCGCCACTGAGATAAGGCGCGGCGTGTCCTATGTTATCGTAGAGTTCACCCACAATTAGTGGGCCAATCATACTCGCCAGCGATTGGACCGATTGATTGCCGCCCAGTACCTTGCCCTGCGAATGTGCATCAGTTGCCCGTGTGATCAAATCAAGCAGCGAGGGGCTAATCAACCCTTCAGCAATAGCAAGGACAACAAACGCGCTATACATCAGCGCGGGGGCAGCAACTGCGGCGACCAATGAAATCAGCAAATAACCGACAATAGCAAGAATCAGACCTACAATCGCTACCGACAACGGTCCCAAACGCTTGAGCAGCCACGGGAGCAGCACTGCCTGTGTCGCAATACTGGTAACCCCGAAAACCGAAAATAATGCTCCTACGGCGCTCGTGTCCCAATTCAGGTTGTCTTTGGCAAAGAGACTGATATTGGCTGAGATGGCGATGAAAGACAGCCCTGTCAGGAAGATAGTAACCAGCAGCCAGCGGAGTTGCGGTATCGCCAGAACATCTTTCAGGGTGCTGATAGGATTAAGCCGTGCTAGGTTGATTGAACTGGTACGTTGTTCTTTGGGAAGACTTTCTGGCAGGAAAAAGAACCCCAAAAGTAGGTTGGTCAAGGCAACACCGCCCGCGACGAAAAACGGAATCTGAAAGCCGAGTTTTGCCATGAAGCCACCCAATACCGGACCAAAAACGATACTGATAGCGGAGATAGCGCCGATCCAGCCGAAGTATTTGCCACGCTCGGCTGGTGGCACAAGATCAGCCACATAAGCGTTGAGGATAGCGCCGTTTGCCCCTGTCAACCCGTCAATGATGCGACCAAGAAACAAGACCCACAGCGCGCCACCTATTCCCAGAAGCAGATAGCCAGCCGCGGAGCCGAGTAAGCACAGCAGCAGAATCGGGCGGCGACCAAAACGATCACTGAGGGCACCTAATCCCGGCGCAGCGATAAACTGGCACGCTGCATAAACTGAAGTGAACCAACCAACGATCAGGCCAACACTGCCTGCATCACTGACATAGTGCGCTATCAGGAACGGTGCTAATGGGATGATGAGCGTAAACCCTACCATATTGAGAAACGTAGTCAAGATGATGACAAAGAGCGATTTGCGGTTTGGGCCTGTCGGAGTCCGAGTATCCATGTGATTTTCCTCATGCTATCCAATAGTCGATTATATTCATCGAACGTTCGTTGAAATTGTTAGCCAAAAAAAACAGACGGTCTTATGGTGACCACAATTGGGCCGTGAAATCCACCAGTTTTTCGAGGTATAGGTGATCACCAGAATCAACACTCCCGGCCTCGTCGCCGAAAAGGGAATGCATGATGATCCCTGAGAAGAACTGTGCAAAGGCAAAGGTTAAATCCATTGTTCGGATTTCGCCCTGCGCCATCCGCCTCGCAAAATAGTCCACCAAGAACGCGGTTGGAGGCTCCTTTGTAGGCGACTCCTTCAGCCATTCCTCGTGTAGCAGCCAATTTCTTTCGCGCATCAAAATTTGAATCAGATCCTTATCCGCAAAAAAGAGATTGGTTCCTATATGAGCCGCGAGCAAAAGGGCTTCTCTGAGCGGTAGATCATCTTTCAATTGGGGCGCTAATGCTTGAATCTCAGCGATCTGTGCGTCTTGACCTTCGCGGATAAGGGTTTGCAGGATTTCCAATTTTCCTCCGGGAAAATAGTGATAGGTGAGTGCGTCAGCGACACCCAGCTCTTTATTAAGGGATCGCATGGAGGTCGCATGATAACCTCCTGCGGCAAACATTTTTTTTGCAACCGCGAGGATTTGTCGCCTCCTCTCCTGTGCCTTAATATCTCGACTTGTCATTCTTTGGGGAGATATATCTTCTGTCATCGACACTGATCCTGCTGATCTGACAAGCAAATCTTAATTCATTCATCGTCCGTTGAATGAATAGTAGCATACGTCTCAAAGTGTGTCAACTTCGACTTTCAGTTCAACCCCAAGTAAACGCATTAATATGCTGTCAACATAGGCGACAGACATGCTCATTTTCGCTTTTTTGCTAGCCATAGCGGCCCACTCCAACTCCCTTAGGGGTTAGGTAAATTCATAGATACCCCTGACTTTGTACGTACCCTGCTTCCAAACCGACGCGGCTCCTCTCTGCGAGGTGCAGACATTACACAAGAAGCTTGGTTGCCTACATCACCTCCAGCGGCATGACGGGCAAGCAAGCTTTTCATTCCAACAGCATAGCATTTTGTGCATAGTGACCAATAATTCCCTAAAAACTTCCTAAGAACTCCTCACTCTTTAGGCGTTCTTTGCAGGGGCAATTCAGCATGAGTAGGCTCACGCCCCGATAAATGGCACTTTTGCTGCCGTTTATATTTTAATCCCCTTAGTAATGTAAAAAGAAAGGTTGATTGTGTAATCTGTTTCAAATACACAAGTACAACATCGTTGACGCTTCATTAGACAGGGACATTTCCGATGACAACACTCTTCGCTGTACTTATGGCCATTGTATTGCCACTCATCAGCACTTTTACACTTAATCAATCCTCACCCCTAGCGGGTGCAGCCTTAAACCAAGCGACTGCCGCCAGTACGGCGGTGGTGCTCGCCATCGACCTCAGTAACAGCATGAGCGGTACGCCGCTGCGCAGTGCCAAAGCCGCCGCGCTTCAGTTTGTGGACACCATCGACCCGCGCACACCGATTGCGCTTGTGACCTTTGCCACGCACACGGTCATCGCGCAGCCTTTCACGACGGACAAGGCGGCCCTCACCAAGACGCTCAACGGGTTGAAACTGGGCGGCGTGACGGCGCTATACGATGGCAGCCTGACCGCTGTCAAGTTAGCAGCCAGCGCACCCGTGCCCCACCGCATGGTCATTCTGCTGAGTGACGGTGCAGAATATGGACACCAAAGCAAGGCCACTCGTCAACAAGCCCTACTGCTGGCGCGGACGCAACAGGTCGCCGTCTATACCATCGGCCTCGGCTACGGCGCAGACCGTTCCTACCTGAAAGAACTCTCGACGGGCACCTCTGCCGTAAACTTTGAAGCATCCACTGCCGCACAGCTGAGTGCCATCTATGGCACATTGAGTGGCCCGCTAGTCAGCGCGCCCATCCCCGCCAGCCGTGCGGTGAAGGCTACCGACGATAGTATCCAACCGGTTTCGCTGGTCATTTTGCCCACCACGACGGGTACTGTTACCAGCAGCACCGCGCCAACCCTTTCGACGGCAGTCGTGCTGGCTATGGATCTGAGCAGCACGGTCAGCAACCCAGCCCTCGTTAAAGCCAAAGCCGCCGCGCAAGCCTTTCTGGATAAACTTGACCCCGCCACTCCCGTCGCGATTGTCACTTTTGCCAGCCAGTCACGGGTTGCCCAACCCTTTACCACCGACCGCATTGCCCTCAAGTCGGTGGTGGACGGCCTGCGGTTAGGCGGCGCTAGCGTGCTGTATGATGGCAGCCTGACCGCCGTTAAACTGGCTAGCACCGCGACCGCTGACCAGCGCGTGGTCATCCTGTTCAGCGCCAGTACCGACTCCGCCGCTGCTTCAAAAACGAGCGGCACCGCCCGTCAGGCAGCGCTCAAACTGGCGAGTAACCAAAACATCGCGGTGTATACCATCGGCATGGGAGCGAAGGTCGACCGGACGTACCTCAAGGCGTTGTCCACTGGCACGAACGCTATCAACTACGATGCCGCCAACGCCGATACGCTGCTGAGTGTGTACACGACACTCGGCAATCAGTTCGCGGGGGTGCCAGCCAATAACCCACTGCTGGCTGACGCGAACCCGGCGGCGGTGCCCAGCATCGCCCCACTCGGCGGCTTGAGCGGCTTGAATATCCCGCCCGCCCAGCAAGGCGATCCCGCCATTCGCCCGGTGTCCGACAAGATCGGGCACCCTGCCGCCAACCCACAACCCGCGGTCATAGCCGCCCAGCCCGCTGTGGCCCCCGTTCAAAGTGGCGCGACAGATCCCAAAGCCGCCGTCCAAGTGCCCGCGGACGTTCAGACCGCCACCAACCTTGTCCCCATCAGCGTCACGGTGCCTACCGACAGCGAGATTACCGCCGCGACCCTTGCCTTGAATGGCACACCGCTGGCGACCTTCCCCAAAGCCCCCTACACCTACACCCTCGACACCAGCGTCTTGCGCGCCGGGGACTACACCCTGAGCTTCAGCACGGTCAACGCCAAGGGGGTGCTGAGTCAGGGCAGCCTCGACTTTCAGGTGGCGCTAGCCACTGCCGCGCCCACCACGGGTGGAGCCGCCGCTAGCCCAGCGGTTAAGGCGGACCCGGCTAACACGGTTGCCGTCGCCGCACCCCAAGCCAACGCCGCCAGTGCGGTCAGTGCGCCAGTCACGAATGCAGCGTCTGGTCTGCAACCCGGTGCCGCCGCGGTGCCCGCCAGTGCGCCCCTCCCGACCGTCAAGGACAGCGTGAATACCGACACACTGACCCCGACCTTGCGGGTGCTGCTGGTTCAAGGCAAGCGCCAGCCGTTGACCCTCTCGTTCAGCACCGATAAAGGGCTAGTGGTCGTGGCTGCCACCGTCACGCCGACGAGCGCCGCTAACCAGACGCTGGGCGATATTCTGACCCAACCGACACAGCTTATCCCCCCCAATGTCCGGTTGGCGCTGACCGCGCAGCACCCGACACTGTGGACGATTATCATTCTGCTGATGACCATTACGCTGCTGCCGCAGGGCTTGTTCACCCTGTACTACATGATGTACACTTGGAATAATCCCGAAGCCGCCGAGGAATTCCGTTCCCCGAAGGTGTTCACCGCGCCACAGCATTCCTTCACGGCGCTGCTGCCCGCCCGCCATGAGGAAGCGGTCATCGCCGACACGATCCGCGCCGTTGACCGCATCAACTACCCCGACCATCTCAAAGAAGTGCTGGTCTTGTGCCGCACCGATGATGTCGGCACGATTGAGAAAGCCCGCGCAGCCATTGCCGAACTGGGCAAGGACAACATCCGGGTGGTGACGTTCAGCACTGGCCCGATTAACAAGCCACATGGCCTAAACATCGGCCTACGCGAAGCCCACAACCAAGTCATTTCGGTCTTCGATGCCGAGGACGAACCGCATCCTGACCTGTACAACATCGTCAACACTGTCATGCAGCGCGACGGCGCGGATGTCGTGCAGTCGGGCGTGCAGTTGATGAACTTCGCCTCAAGCTGGTTCTCGGCGCTCAACTGCCTCGAATACTTCTTCTGGTTCAAGTCGGGGCTGCACTGCTTCACCCGCGCCCTGAAGGTGACACCGCTCGGCGGCAACACTGTCTTCTTCAAGAAGCATTGGCTGGAGAAGATCAACGGTTGGGACGAAAACTGCTTGACCGAGGATGCCGACGTAGGCTTCCGCCTGACGCTGCTGGGTGCCAAGATGCAGATCGTCTACGACGAACAGCACGCCACCCAAGAAGAAACGCCGCACAACGTCGAGAGCTTCATCAAGCAGCGTACCCGCTGGTGCCAAGGCTTCTACGAAATCTTCTTCAAGGGCGACTGGCTCAAGCTGCCCGAACTCAAGCAGAAGATCACGGCCTTGTACATTCTGCTCAACTCGCTCATGCAAGCCGCCACCGTGCTGTATCTGCCGATTGGCCTCTACGTCGCCTTGACCCAGCACATCTCGGTGCCCGTCGCGCTCATCTCGTACCTGCCCATCTTCATGCTGCTGCTGCAATTGGTGGTGAACCTGATTGGCATCCGCGAGTTTGCGGCGGCCTACGACAAAAAGCTGCCCTTCGGCTTTAGCGCCAAAATGATCTTGGTCTACTATCCGTACCAACTGCTGCTGGTCATCTCATCCCTGCGCGCCGTGCAGCACTTCATCAGCAAGAACAACGCTTGGGAAAAGACCGCCCATTCCAACCTGCACCGTCAAGGGCAAGTTATCGCCGAGCCGGGAGTCTAAGCCATGACTATCACATCATCCCGCAAAAGCCTGTTCATTCTCGTTGCCCTGCTGATCTTGGTCGGCTATGTACAAGCGCAAAATATGTTTCACTTTCCATACTATCAGGACAGCGAAGGCACGTCCATCGCCAACGGTTGGTCGTTGGCGAGTACGGGCACCCTGTCGCCATACACTTACGCCTACAATGAAGCCCCGGCTGGCTCGTTCCTGATGAGCATCTGGCTGGCGGCAAGCGGTGGACTAGGCGCGTTTGGCTTCTCGGTCAATTCTGGGCGGGTGTTGATGCTGGTGCTGCATCTCATGAGTGTGGCGCTGCTGTATGGCATCGCTTACAAGACCACCAAAAGCGATCTCGTGGCGGTGATTACCTCACTCATTTTTGCCTTCTCGCCGCTGGTGGCAGTTTTGCAGCGCGAGGTCATCCTCGACAACATCATGTTGGTCTGGCTGCTAGCGGCGCTGTACCTGATTTTGGGCGAGAAGCGCAAACTGACGCACTACTTGGTCAGCGCGTTGTGCTTCGGGCTGGCGGTCTTGACCAAAGGGGCGGCGGCGTTCTTCCTGCCCGCCTTTATCTACATCATCCGGCTCAAAGCCGACCCGTTCCACAAGCGCTTCGCCACCAGTTTGTGGCTGGCCTTGTTCGTATTTTTCATCGCCTTCTATCCACTGTATGCCCAGATGAAGCAGGAATTGTTCCCGCAAGGCTGGGTATTAGGCGGTGACTTCCCGCATGTGAGCCTGCTGGAACGGTTGGGGGATCGCGGCCCAGAGACAGGTCGCTTCCTGAACATTGGCTCCGGCCTGCCGCAGAGCTTCGCGACGTGGGTGGACTTGGGCAATGTAGCAGCCGACCCGGTGTTGGTCTATGGCGGCTTGATTTGTGCGGTGTTTGTGCTGCTCATGGCGCTGGACAACCGCAACTTGCGGCCTATCCTTGCCATGACGCTGGCCTATGGGGTCTATCTGCTGTTCGGTGGGCAAATCTTTGACTCAGCGGCAGTCATCTTGCTGCCCTTCCTCGCCTTAAATGTGGGCATCGTCGCCGGAGCTATCGCCCAATGGATTGGCGCTCATCTGTCGCAGCCCGTGTTACGCTACGGCCTCTCGACGGTGGTGTTGGCGGTGATGCTTTACCCATTCGGCATCTTCTACGCCAATCGGCTGGGCATCTATACGGTGAATCAGGTGGCCGGACAGATTGAGGCGGTGAGCTGGGTCAAGGCCAATCTGCCCAAAGACGCGCTCATCGTCACCGACAACTACGCTTTTTCCGACCTGCGCGACACCATGCCCAATGCTCAACACTATTGGAAGGTCGATACCGACCCGGCGGTCAAGTTTACGCTGCTCGACAACGACGTGTGCAGTATCGACTATGTGTTGTCCACACCACAGGTCTACGCCGACATCACGACCTTTCATCTGGAGTTGATGCAGCAGGCGCTAGACCGTTCGCAGGTGTTGATGAGCTATCCCAATCAAGGTTGGCCGGTTGAAGTGCGGCAGGTGAGCAAGCAGAACTGTGCCCCCAAAACTACCGCCAATCCTACTGCGGGTACCAAAGTCGCCGATCTCCCCAAGTAAGACTGCCAATAGCAACAATTCAGCCAGCTAACGGTTTCCCAACGGGCGAAGCCGTTTAGCTGGCGAACCAGCATCAGCTAAAGCATTCACTCATTTACAACCCTATCAGCTACGACAGCGCTTCGCCCCATCCACGCGATTAAATAGATGAAGACGGACAACGCAGGCGTTGTCCTTGGATGCAGGGACACGGCTTGACCTATCTACAACATTGCATCACATCGCGATGAAAGCTACCATAGCATTAGGCAAGCGTTATGGAATCAAACGTAGGCCTTTCGATACTTCTCGCTGTTCTCCACGCATTTCCTAGTCAGTTGTATTCACTGTTCGGTACATTAGGCCATCGGAGGCAAATCCCTATGAAGCATATCCAACGGATCTTCATAGCCATCGCAGCAATCACGATCATCATCGGGACGCAGACACAGACTTTCGCACAGGAGACTGCCCCTAAATATAAGATCGTCGGCTATTACACTTCGTACAGCATCTATACCCGCCAGTATTTTGTGACCGATATTCCCGCTAACCAGTTGACTCACCTCAACTATGCGGCGCTCGATGTCTCGGATAACGGGCAGTGCGTGACCAGTGATCTATGGGCGGATATGCAGTATTCCTATCCGAGCGACAAGCCCGCCGAACGGTTACGTGGCAACTTCAAGCAGTTACAGTTGCTCAAGAAAGCTAATCCAAATCTCAAGATCCTGATGACGGTTGGTGGCTGGGAACAATCCAAGAATTTCTCGAACGCCGCCCTGACGCAGCAGTCGCGTATTCGATTTGGGCGTTCGTGTGTAGCGTTTATGAAAGAGTACGGCTTCGACGGAATCGACATCGACTGGCGCTATCCTGTCAGCGGCGGACTCGTCGAGAACAGCGGACACCCTGAAGACCGCGAGAACTTTACGCTGCTGCTGGCAGAACTGCGTGGTCAGCTTGAGTATTGGAGCCAGCGCGATAACACACGCTATCTATTGACTATTGCCGCGCCAGCCGTTGCACCACTGTTCAAGAATATGCAGCTTGATCAGATTCACCCGTATGTGGACTGGATCAATCTGACCGCTTACGGGTTTCAGGGCGACTGGAGCGATCTGGCGAGCCATCAAGCGCCGTTGTTTGGCAGCGTCAAAGACCCTAGAGGGGACACGATCCGCAATGACTATAACGTGGCGGGAGCCGTCAAAGCCTACCTTGATGCGGGCGTGCCTGCCGAAAAGATTGTCGTCGGCGTGCCGTTCTTCGCGCAAGCATGGCGCAATGTCAAACCGAACGACTACTTTGGGCTGTATCAGACTCCCGGCGGCGTGCCGACAGGAACGCGCCCCGGTGGGATTCTGTACTATCGAGATTTGCTGCCGTTGCTAAAAAGTGACAGTTATACACACTTTTTTGACACGGAAACAAAGACCCCTTGGATGTATAATGCTAATGGTGGCATCGCCATCAGCTATGAAGATCCCAACTCGATTCAGAACAAAGCCGCCTATGTGATGAGCACAGGCTTGGGCGGGATCATGATCTGGGAGCTGGACTTTGATGATGATACCCATACACTCCTCAATGCGGTTTATACGGGTTTAAATCCGAAACCGTGACCAAATAATGATTGAGAGGCTGAGAAAAGCAGTGCGATTGATCGTGACTCGCGTGACGCGTCGGTTCAGTAGCGTTGCGCTCAGCCTCTTCATTTCTATGTCCATCTTTATGGGATCAACCCCCTACCCTATACATGGCGCTGGCATTGCGTGGTCTGACCTGCTCAAGTCTACGTGGGCGGGTTATAAACAGCGCTTCATCTACTGCGGCGATCCGTGTGCCAAAGCGCAAGGGTTAGTCCACGATCCCAGCACGGGCTATACATCCGTGTCAGAAGGGATTGGCTACGGCCTGCTGATGGCAGTTACGATGAACGATCAGGCTACCTTCAATGACATCTACCAAGCGGCGGAACAGATCCTGCTAGACAAGCTAACAGGACTCTATAACTGGAAGGTCGATCAAGCCGCAACGATAATTGGGTTTGGCGCGGCGACGGATGCCGATCAGGATATTGCGGTGGCCTTGATCTTCGCTGAACAGCGGGTCAAAGCGGGCGAATGGCAGCAGAATCAGAGAGCCGATAACGCCTATGGGGTACGCGCTTCAGCCTTGATCGACGCGCTGTATCGGTACACGCTCTATCAGGGAAAATATCTGTTACCGGGCAACAAGTGGCTCGGCAACGGCATGGACATCACCAACCCGTCCTATTTTGCCCCGGCGTGGTATCGGCTCTACGACAAGTTCCAGAATACGACGCGGTGGCAAGCGGTTATCGATCAGGGCTATACCTCGTTGTACGCGAATGAGGGTGCGCCGCTCGGTCTTGCGCCCGATTGGATGAGCGTTGACGGCCAATCGGCCTCGGAGTTTTGCCAAAAGATAGGGATTCCCGCTGACGGCTGTAAATTTGAGATGACCTACGATGCGATCCGCGTGCCGTGGCGGATCGGGTTGGACTGCCTATGGTTCAGCGAAGCACGCGCCTGTGAGTGGTCGAAGCGAACCGTAACCTTCTTACACAGCCTGAAAAATCCTGTGACTGATGCTAAGATGTTCGACATGGCAGGCCAATCGGTCATCGGCTATCAGGATGAATTGATGCTCGGCATGTGGCTCACGGCGGCGATTGCCGCCAAAGATGAGGCACTGCAAAACAAGCTATCGCTGCGCCTCAGCGATTTCACGGGTCATGCGGCAAAAGATGGCTTTTGGGGTTCAAAACCGGACAGCGGGCAATATTATTTCAGCCAGAGTCTCGCGTGGTTTGGGGTCGCCATGCTAACTGGCGATTTCAAGAACTTGTATCCCTAGACCACCTGTTGACCCCACCCTACATCCCAAAGGCGTGAAGGTAAGGGAAAGACATAGTAAACTCAAGGGATTACCAAGGCCACAGAGGATACTATGTCTGACCAAGAGTTTACCCAATACAGTGAAAGGTTACAGGACTTTCTAGAAATAACGAGCCGGGAAGCAGGACGCGACAGCGGGTTTGTGCAACGCACGTCGAAGTTGACAGCGGCGATGTTTGTCAAAACAATAGTCTTGGGGCTACTGGGCAAAGGCGAGGCGAGTCTGACGGAGTTGGTTGAAGTGAGTGCGAGGTTGGGAGTGGACATCAGTGAATCGGGGTTTGCCCAACGGATGAATGCGGGGGCAGTGCGCTTGTTGCGACAACTCGTTCAAGCCGGGATCGCGCAATTAGGGGAACACCTGACACACGATAAGTGGCTGTTCAAGACTTTTAGCGCGGTGCATATCATCGATAGCACCCAAGTCAAGATGCCGGACAGTTGTGCCGGGATGTTTCGGGGCAATGGAAAAACGACACCGACCGCCAGCGCCAAAATCCAAGTCAGTTATGAGTATTTGAGCGCGACCTTCACCGCGCTGAGCGTGGGCAATGGGCGCGACCCAGACCAACGCTGCCCGTTTCCGGTTGAGCAAGCGACACCGGGCAGTGTGCTGTTGTTTGATTTAGGCTACTTTAAGCAAGAGGTATTAGCGGCTATTCATGCCGCGCACGCCTTTTTCGTGACGCGGCTGTTAACCCAAACGGCGTTATATTGGCAGGCTGCCGATGCGGAACAAGCCGATGTCATCGGTCATATCGAGCGCCAACGGCAGTCCAGCGGCGAAGTCCATGTCTACTTAGGCCGAACGTCTCGCCTGCCCGTCCGGGTTGTTTATCAGGCCTTGCCCCCTGGACAGGTCGCTCAAAAACGCCGCCGTGCCCAGCGTCTTGCCAAAGAACAGCACCGCGCCGTCTCCGCCCATCATTTACGCTGCTTAGCCTGGCAACTGTGTATCACCAATGTCCCGACAACCCGCTGGTCGGCCTCCCAAGTCCTCGTCGTGTATCGCCTGCGCTGGCACATTGAACTGATTTTTAAACTCTGGAAGTCT
>JBDTVG010000171.1:0-45188 GCA_040007395.1 Chloroflexota bacterium | reverse complement strand
GCGCCGCCGTGAACAACAAGAAACCATCGATATGCCACAAGCCGAAAAACTGGAAGTCAGCGATGTTTTCGTGGCCTATGGTCTAACGAAGGAACAAAGCGCTCCGCTAGTGGAAGCCCTCGCTGCCCGCCCGGACGCATGGATTGATTTTATGATGCGCTTTGAACTTGGCCTTGAAGCACCGAATCCCAAACGGGCGCTGGTCAGCGCTGTAACGATTGCGCTGTCTTATGCGGCAGGAGGCTTTATTCCGCTAACTCCCTACATTCTGTTCCCAAATATTCCAACAGCCCAACTTGCCTCAGTCGTCGCGACCTTAACCGCGCTCGTGATCTTTGGGTATGTCAAGGGGCGGTTAACAGGAACGCATCCTCTGCGAAGCGCTTTGCAAACAACGCTGGTTGGCGGCTTGGCAGCAGCGACTGCTTTTGTCATCGCCAAACTGATTACGTAGGATGGTTTGGCTGTAGAACGATCTCTAATCAGTTGGACGCAGACTCCGCCTAGACTACAATGGATTTCGGGTGGGGATAAAACAACAGGGACGATGATGGCTGGTCAAGGCAAAACTTCAGAGATTCGCCTTGCGGAGATAGTTGCTGCATTGTCACTTGCCACCGATCTCGGCACGGGACAATCGTTTGAGTTTGCGCTGCAATCCTGCATTTTGGCGATGCGGCGTGCCTAGGCCCTGCGCTATAGCGATGAAGCGCTCCGCGAAGTCTACCACTAATCGTTGCTGCGATATATTGGCTGCAACGTCGAAACCGATGTGCTAGCGGCTTATCGATGAAAGCTGGTTGTACTTAGCGGGCGTTCTGGATTTGTTCTCACGGCAGGTGACCGGCTGATCTACAGACGATCACTTGCCGATGAACTCACGCAAATCGGCCTCATTATGGCAGTCCAACAACGCCAACTGCTCTGTTGCACCATTCTGATCAAGCCCGTTAATCCACTGGCGATGCGTTATTAGGCTCTGCTTACTTACTAGCCAACCGTCTTATTGACATCCTGCGGAATCAGCCCCGTGTCGAGATATGTCACGATCTCATCCCGCGCCGCCTGCCACCGCTCGATCAAATCGTGGTCACTCCCTTTGAAACGCGAGACAATGTGCTGGGCACACTGCGTGCAACCACGTAATGCCCGAAAACTATCGGAATTACAGGTCATGCAGCCATTAAGCCGGATCATGAACAGACCAAAAGCCAGCACATCAGGTTCGCTTTCTGGTTGGATGCTTATCTGGTCAATCAACTGCTGCCAATCACTACCACGTAGGTCGCGTAGTAGAGGGATAACTCTAGCAGGAAACAACATTTCGGCATCATTCTGGTATAGCATAATGATCCCCTCTATAAGCCCATCTGGGCCTCTTAAATGAAATTGAGTGCTATCACGTAATCCAATATGCTTAGTATACGTCACGTTTCAAATTTCAAACCCAAGGAGAACAGTAACGCTAACCGCCATAACAGAACACTAAGCAAGTCACTGAGCGTCTTTTTGCCTGATTTTCAATAGATATACTTACTTAGTTTTGAGATACTTTTATTATTCGCCATGAGGAGAGGCCATCGAGAGACTCGCGAACGAGCACCGCATTCGAGTAAAACACATCCCAATCGCACTTGACAAAAAAGCGTAACTCACTAATGTCATAGGTAGACTGTCAAAACATTTAATTGCTATTTTTGATTATCTGCATACATGAAAGGAGTAGAAGCACCTTGCTGCATAAATAGAGTGGCATGGTGCGCGATAAACTATGGCCATTGCGATTGCAAAAGACAGGGTAAATTTACGAACAGGGCCTAGTACGAGCGACTCAGTGATTCGTGTGATTATCCCGACAACCCAATTGACCATCCTTGAAACTACAGGCGATTGGCTCAAGGTTCAGGCCGACGATGCAACAATTGGCTATGTAATGGGGCAATTCTTTGATATTCAAAATACTGCGCCAGTAGCAGCTCCTACCTCTTCGCCAGTCGCCACTGTAGGCGCAAGCCCCGCACCCACCGCTGTATCTAGTCCAGCACCCATAGATTCAACATCCGCTGCTGCACCAACACCCGTGGTAACGATTTCGGGAAATCCGACTCCTACTGTTGTATCTAATCCAACGCCAACAGATCCAACAGCCGCCTCTGCACCAACAGTAGTAGTAACGATTTCGGGAACTACGCCCCCTGCCACTGTGTCGAGTGTAGCGCCAGTAGATCCAACCCCAGCAACCGTGGCAAGCAATCCCGCGCCGACAGCTGCAACTGCACCGACCCCAGCCACAACCAGCAGCACTGCGCCTGCCGCTGTGCCAGTATCATCCAAGTTGCTAGGCTTTCCCGGCGATACGCTTAATGTACGCAGCACGCCTGCGATTGTTACTTCACCCGACAACAAGATCGAAACGTTGTTAAACGGCGCAATCATGACTCCACTCGAAGATGATGCCACCCTTGCCACGAAAGTTGGTAGTACCAGAGATCAGGGCCTATGGATTCAGGTACGCACTGCAAGCGGTAATACAGGCTATGTGGCGGCATGGCTGGTAATTTACGCTAGCGCCCCTGTTGTCAGCCCGACAACACAACCAACCTCACAACCAGTGGTCACACCAAGCAGCGGTGGCACAAGTGAGACAGGCGGGACGGCGAACAGTCGGAGTCTCCAGCCAGAGCTAAATACTTATATCGACTCGATTCCAAATAATTACACGATTCCACAAGGCTACAATGACTTTTGGGCACAGAGTCAGAAGCTCGGCTTGCCCGATCCCTTCGATATTTCGCCCACGAAACTTAACGCCACCAGTTTAAGCCATATGCTGGTCAACGGCTTTGGCCCCAACACATTCTCGGCGCTCAACTGGAACCAATACTATAAAAACGTCTGCGGGATGCACAACGGCCTCGATCACATTGTCCCGGTAGGAACGCCCCTTGTTGCCGTCTCCGATGGTATCATCGTTGGCAACCAGACAAACTGGCGCTATATGGGCAACGCCGACGACAAGGATATTATCCTTTGGTGCTTTCTACCGGAGCAGTACAAAGACAATCAGGGACGGCGGATGCTCTCCAACGTGCTAGTGGCCTACTCGCACATGTCGGATAATACTGTTGTCAAGCGTCACGATGTGGTTCAGGTCGGACAGACCATCGGCATTAGTGGTAATCCCGCTGGGGAGACAAACAACGCCCATCTCCACCTTGAGGTTCATCTGTTGAGCGGCGATAACAATTTGCCGCGCCCTAGTGGACGCAAGTTGAATGTCGATTACAAGCCGGTGCAACCGTTTGGCAATATCACGCCGTTTAATCCACTACTGTTTTTCAGCGAACGGCTGGTCAAATATCATCAACATCAGGGGAAAAAGATTGGCTTCAATGGCGGGCCAACCTATCCAAACGCGGCGCAACTCTCTAGCATGGGCTTGAACTGGCCTCCGCTAGACTTTTTCACACTGGCTTCGTTCCAGTATGGCTCCCCCGTGATCTGGACAGTCAGCAGGCTGCCGTGGCCTAAAGGAATCTACGATCTGCCAACCCTTAATCAGCGCATCGCCAATTACACGGCCTTCGATCCTTACCCAGCAGATTTTCTCTAGCCACACTATTCGCTTATCCTCCTCTCGATTTGAGAGGAGGATCGAAGGAATCCCCCAACGTGGAAGTGTTCATTGATGGCGTAATCTATCAACGTCAGGAACGCGGTGGTATCTCGCGTATTTTCAATGAGATCCTGCCGCGTATGTGTGATCTGGATGCGTCGCTATCCGTAGATGTGCTGATCGAAGGCAAACCGCGCCAAAAGCTGCCTACACATACCCATATTCGGCAACTTAATGCTCTGCCATTGGATCCTTTTTTGCCAGTGCGCCCCGTGCGATTCTGGCAGCGTGTTCTGCCACCACTCAGGCAGCAGGGTCGCCAGAGGCAGATTGAACGACATCGCGACTACCTCTGGCACTCGACTTACTATACGCTGCCAGATAAAGAATGGCGTGGCCCGACAGTGCTGACCGTGCCAGATATGATCCATGAACGTTACCCTAACTACTTTAGCAGGCCAGAAGACGACGCATTCCGGCAGCAAAAGCGGCAGTGCATCCAGTCGGCAGACGCGATCATCTGTATTTCCGAGACAACCCGTACCGATCTCCAAGCTTATTACGCCGTAGATTCAAGTAAGCTACACGTGATCCCTTTAGCCCATAGCAGCGTTTTTCAACAGCGCCAGATTACATCATCAGAGATCTTGCCAACTGGTGAACCATTTTTCTTATACGTTGGCAAACGCGATTTGTATAAAAACTTTGGCAGTCTGTTAGAGGCTTACCGTCGTTGGCCCGGACAGCGCGAAGTGAAACTTGTTGTGGTAGGAAGAAGTTGGACAGCGCAAGAATCACAGCAACTTGCCGACTCAGGTATACAAGAGCGCGTCAGGCTACTGGGAAAAGTCAGCGATACTGAACTCTGCGATCTCTATAATCGAGCAGCAGCGTTTGTTTATCCGTCGCTGTATGAGGGCTTCGGTATTCCGCTGTTGGAGGCGATGGCTTGCGGTTGTCCGATAGTCGCTTCACGGATTCCTGCAACGGTGGAAGTAGCTGCCGAGTGCCCGATCTACTTTGATCCTGAGCATCTCGACAGCTTTGTCGCGGCGTTGCAACAGGCGATTATGGAAGGGCTTGAATCGCCACGCTGTGCCGCAGGGTTAAGCAAAGCAGCAACTTACTCGTGGGATAAGAACGCCGCCCAAACGCTACAATGCTATCGGGCGCTAGCGGCTGTTCCTTGAAGTGCCCTTTCACGGGCAAAATGCACGGCTTCCTTAAAATGATCCCACGCGCCGGGTTGGAACTGCTCCCAGTAGTCGCGAATATCTGATTCGATCTCGCTCCAATCACCGTCCTGATAACGTCCATCGTTGGCAAGATTGTAGCCAAACTCATAGGCAGGTTGGAAGTGTTCATAGGGTTGTCCGCTGTTGGCAAAGGTCTGTCGGTAATGTTGCTGGAAAGCGCCATCAACCACTTCGAACGAAGGCGTTCCGGGAATTTTGCCAGCCTGTAAGGTACTATCGTTTGTCCCAAGCGGAGCCGCCGCATTGATGGTTGCGCTGCCATTGGCCTCAATGGTTTTTCCTGAAGCGACACTTGACTCAGCCGTGTTCCGATGATGAATATCTAAGAGGTGATGCCGCGTAATAATCGCGGTTGCGCGATCCACCTCAGAATCTTCGGCTTTGACCACAACCAGCGTCCCACCATTGCGAATGCCTTCAACATACAGTGGAGCATCTCCCTCAGCGATACCCCACTGAGTCATCGCCCCAATCAAGCCACCTGCTACGCTGCCTGTCGCCGCACCAAAGAACGCACCAAACAATGGCCCAGCCGCCAATACGGGGCCGATACCGGGGATCGCCAACGCACCTAGTCCAGCGATTAACCCTGTCAACGCACCAACTGTTGCACCGCCTGTCGCGCCCATATTGACCCCCGGCAAAGTCGCTTTGTCTTCGCTTTCCGGTTGATTATTGTTGTCGAGACATTGTGTCGAAATATTACCTGCGCTGTTGGCTAGCAACACGTTTATACGGTCGCGTGAAAACCCGCTGTCGACAAGTTCCTGAATTGTGTCACGCGCATTATTTATCGAGTCGTACAATCCAATGATTGTCTTTGCCATGATTAGTCGATCCTTTAGCTTACCACCTATTAGTCAGGGTTTTTACCCACTTATACCCTAGCATTGCTTCCCTAAAAAAGTCCCGAAACAAACTAAAAATTAGCTCAAAATGGCGCTGTGCTGCTTTGAGGATGAATTAAAGCAATTTGTCGAAATGCTATAATTTTCTAATGGGAGAGTCATCGAACGAGGGATAATTAAGCTATAGTTCACTTCTAGGTTGAAGGAACAAACCGCGTTGCCATCACAACTAACGCTTACCATTCGCCGGGAAGATTTGCAGCGTATCCTTGATGAGACACGGCTCGGTTATCCTTATGAGGTATGCGGCTTGATGAGTGGGCAGCATAGTATTGTCGAGCGAATCATACCGATCCGTAATGTATCGCTCACGCCACACACGGCCTTCGAGATGGAACGGCAGACGATGGTCAAGGCAATCCTTGGCCTGCAACAGGCAGGTCAGGAAGTCGTCGCGATCTACCATTCGCACCCAACCAGTGCTGCTGAACCCTCCGAACACGATATTGCGTTGGCAACATGGCCTGATGCGGTATACCTCATCGTGGGTCTAAGCGATCCGCAAGTGCCAGATGTGCGCGGCTGGATTATCGCCTATGGTCAAGTTCAGCTTGCGGAAATCGCGGTGATTTAATCTGTGCGAGACTTTGTAAAAAGGCACTTGGAATGACTAAAACTGGTCGCAAGCTCCCATTTTTGTTTTTTAGGTAACAGTTATTTTGAATCGTTTTCTTGACCCCCAAACGCTGCCGAAAATCCAATGAGTCTATGTCCTATAACTGCTTATCAGGCTATCGAAAAGTTGGCATTACCCCCGGCTTCCGGTAATCTACCAGTCATATGCCGCTACTTGTTGCAACGAGAAATTAAAATGTATCAAAGTAATCATTTGTCTCACGCGGATGCTCTGAAAATCGTCAATACTATTCGCGCAGAACTGGAAAAATCTGGCAAAGGCGCGGCAATAGCTGTTACCGATTCTCATGGCGAACTCATGGCTTTTTTGCGAACGGATGGCTGCCCGCTGGCTTCAATCATGATCGCGATCAACAAAGCATTTTCTGCCGCCCGTGAACGCAAGGAATCTTTTGCCATCGGTCAAGCCTCGCGTACCGAAAACTTCCCGATGACAAACTATGGTGATCTGCGCTATACAGCTTGGGGCGGTGGCGTACCGATAATCTATCAGGGGCAGGTCGTTGGTGGTATTGGAGTTAGCGGCCTGCCCGAAGAAGAAGATATGGTATTGGCTCGTCTGGGGGTTAGTTCAGTCCAAGGCTAGCTTTAAGCAGTGGTGGTCGGTGGTACAACGCCAATGGTCAGCATGATATTGGCGTATAGCCGCTCATCACCTGTGGCGATAACCAGTGTCACATCGGGTTTGCGAGCCATATCATAAAAGGCAAAGCGCTCAACAGGTTGCAGCGGGAGATCCGGAATCATTTGGCGGAACTCTGCAAAGATACTTGGTTCGCTGCCATCAGCGGTTGCCATAACATGCACCGCTTCGACGGGAATCGCTGTCAGCAGGGCCTCTAGCACTTCGGTCACTGTGACTGTACCCGGTGTCAGATTGAGATAAACCTTTTTCGCCAGCGGCCCACTACCCGTTGAAGCAGGATAGTTACCGTCCGCGATCAGCACCATTGAACCATGTCCAGCAGAAGCGAGTACATTCAAAATTGTTGGGTGGGTAAGTTTGGTACGCAGCATCAAAATATCCCTATCATGTTTTTAAGTTAACTAATCATAAACTACAGCCAGCACTAGCTCGCTGCGTCTAGTAAGATTGGGAAGCGGAGCGTGAACTGGGTGAACTGCTTTGGCACACTCTCAACTTCAATCTGCCCACCATGCCCTTCAATGATACCATAAGTCACCGAGAGACCAAGTCCGGTTCCATCGGTCTTCGTCGTGAAGAATGGATCAAAGACTTGTGGCAGTTGGCTAGGCGAAATCCCTGAACCTGTATCGCGGATCGCTACAATCAATTGATCATCTTGTTCTTCAGAGGTAATGGTTAGTATACCCCCATGTGGCATAGCTTCCATCGCATTGACCATCAGGTTCAGAAACACCTGACTCAATAGGTCATTGCTGCCATTAATCAAACACTGTGCTGCGAGATCCGTTTTGACCTGAACATGGGCATGTTCAAGCTGCTTGCCTGCCAAAGACAATACCTCGCGAATGGTATTGTTAACGTTGACGGATTCCATATCTGTCTGATCAGGTCGCGCAAAGTCCAGCAGTCGGCTGACAATACGCTTGATACGCTGCACATCTTTTTCGGATGATTCCAGCAGTTCGCGATCTACGCTGCGCCCAGCATCGAGGTCTTCGAGCGCCAGTTCCAAATTGGTGAGCAGAGGTTGCAGCGGATTGTTGACCTCATGGGCGACTCCGGCTGCCAACGTCCCTAGCGCGGCTAACTTATCGGCTCGCACTAACTGAGCTTGTGCAGATTGCAACGCCGCTGTCCGGGTTTCCACCATGCCTTCGAGATCGGTAGCATAGCCGAGCAATTCTGTGTACAACTGTGCATTCCGTACTGCCAATGCCGCTTGTTCTGCGATAGACCGCAAGACACGAAAATCCGCTGCCGAAAAACGTCCCAGCGTACTGTCACCCAATGCCAATACCCCAAGTACCTGCCCACGATGTTTAAGTGGTGCAGCGATCCCTGTGACGCACTCCGCCCCCTCGAAAATGACCGAGATGTGTTTGTCGCTGCCGACATCGTTTACTTCAGCCGCGTCTCGACTAGACAAGACATAACCGGGCAGTGTTTTGGCAGCAAGGGTGTGCTTCATGTCAGAAATATCTACACCATGACTGCGAGCTAGTGTCGGTTGGTGCTGGGGATTGACGAGCACCAAAAGTCCGCTGTCTGCCGAGATTTGCTGGCGGATAGCCGCCAACAGGCGATCCGCGAGTTCGTCTAGTGCCAGCTCCTGATTAAAGCCAGCGCCAATGCGGATCAACGCTTCCAATTCCTCGGTACGGCGTTGCAATCGTTCCTCTAGCTGTCGAGCGCGAATGTTACTGCGTGCCCGTGCTACTAGTTCGCTAGTACTGTAGGGCTTACGCAGATAGTCATCTGCGCCAAGGCCAAGCCCCTTTGCCACATCGGAGGGGTCCTTAGCGGCTGCTGAGACTACAATAATCGGAATGCGGGTGGTGCGCGGATCGTCTCGCAGCAGTTTGACTGCCTCAAAGCCATCGATACCGGGCATTTGAATATCCATGAAGATTAGGTCGGGGCGAAGCTCCTGAGCCATACGCACTGTCATGCTGCCGTCGGAGGCCTCTTCCACCCTGAACGATTCGCGTTCCAGAATACGGCGGAGCAGCGTTCGCGCCTCTCGTTCGTCATCGGCAACGAGCACTAATGAATGAAGCTGTGACGCTTCCGGTCTTGTGTCGGTCATCAAGGATAATTTCCTGTCATTAAAAAAGAGTCCAGCCAAAGCATATTTGCAATCTACTAGAGTGTACCCAAAACACCCCCCTAACATGCAACTATATTTTGACCGAACGGCGTGCTACAATGGCAGTAATATGTGCAGGTAGCGAGAAAAACTTTTAATGACAACTGCTTCAAAACCACGAGAAAGTATCTATACCGCGTTGGTCAAGGGCGCAGTGTGGGGTCTGATCCTGAGTGTTATGTTTATTGCTGGCTTCTTGGTACGTGGCGTACTGCCTACCTCGTTGACCGGAATGCTCAATCAGGTGCAAAGCAAGAGCGAAGTTGGACAATATCCGCTGCTCACGCAGGTACAACAACTGCTTAACGAGAATTACCTGCGCGACCAACCCGACCAAAAGACTCTTGAATTCGCGGCGGCACGCGGCTTGGTTAGCCAACTGAACGACAAATACACGTTTTTGGTCGAGCCACCTGTGGCACAGAGCGAATCGAATGTGCTAGCGGGCAAATACGGGGGCATTGGCGTACAGGTTAAGCGCGACGAGGCGGGCAACTTTGTGTTGTTCCCATTCCGCGATGGCCCGGCTACCCATGTAGGCGTACAGGACAGCGACATTCTACTTCAGGTCAACGGCAAAGACCTGCCGCTGAACACACAGCAGGATGCAGTAGACCAGATGTTGCGCGGCGAAGTGAAAAACGATAACGGCGTTGAAATTGTGATTAAGCGTCAACCATCTGGCGACCAAAAGACCTTCAAAATCGTCTTCGAGGAAATTCAGGTTCCTTCGGTGGTCTGGCGTGTGCTGTCGGAAGAACCGACCATCGGTTATATCCAGATCCTACGCTTCACCAATCGCACGCCTGACGAAACCAAAGCCGCGATCAAGGATCTGCGCCAGCACAACGTCAAATCGCTGGTACTGGATGTTCGTAACAATCCCGGCGGGTTGCTCAAAGAAACGATTGATCTAGCAGGCCAATTTCTCGATGGCGGCGTGGTCGTCTATGAACACAGCCGCAGCGGAGAACGCACCGATGAAACGACTACAGGCGGACTCGCAACAGACTTACCGATGGTGGTACTAGTCAATAAAGACAGTGCCAGTGCTGCTGAACTACTAGCCGGTGCGCTCCATGACCGTAAACGTGCTGTGCTGATAGGTCAGCAAACCTATGGTAAAGGTTCCGTCCAGTTAATCTTTTCGCTGGCTGACCAATCGGCTTTACACCTGACGACTGCCGAATGGCTTTCGCCCAACCGCACGCCCATCGATGGCAAAGGCATTACCCCCGATATTCCGATGATCCCTGACCAGAACGGGCGCGATGTCGAACTCGGTGAAGCGATTCGCTGGCTGCGCGATGGCAAGAAATAACAGTAGAACAAGAAATAGCTGTAAACAAAGTGGAAATCGTAGTACGAGAGTTTCAAACAAACGATGAGTGACCGTAAAGTTATCGCCTCAAACCGTAAAGCCTACCATGATTATGCCCTTGAGGAGCCAGTCGAGGCAGGGCTTGTCCTCATGGGATCAGAGATTAAATCGATCCGTGACAATCGCGTTAACCTGAAAGACGGCTTTGTCGCTGAACGGGATGGCGAATTGTGGCTAATGAATGTCCATATCTCGCCTTTTGATCAGGCGGGCGTGTTCGGGCATGAACCGCTTCGACCCCGCAAGTTGCTGCTGCACCAAAGAGAGATCGGACGGCTGATCTCCCAGATGCGCGAACGCGGCTATAGCCTCATTCCGACTCTGCTGTATCTCAAGAAGGGGCGAGCCAAAGTCGAGATCGCACTCGGCAAAGGGAAGAAACAGTATGACAAACGCGCTAGCCTTGCCGAAAAAGATAGCAAACGTGAGATAGCTCGTGCGTTGAAAGAGCGCGCCAACGACTAACCCGTAATGAACAATGCTCGAAATGTGGTAATATTTGTTTTCTGCTCAGGTTACTATCTAGTGGCAGCATCGTAAGCTAGTTATCCCGCGTAGGACACATTTATCACATGATATCGAGCTATCCGCTTGAAGAAGAGTCGGTTCGCACCGCGCTGGATGCTATGCGGCAAGCCGAAGCGATTCAGATTGATCATCCGCTGGTGTATTCATTATGGATGCGGCTTCGACAGGACGGTACCCCTAACGTCAACACTAGCGGTCATACTGCCACTGATGCCCTTATTTTCGAGCGGTTGGCGCATCTGATCCACCATTCGCTCAACAAACATCGCGCTCTGTACGGGCTATTGCCTGTACTCTATAACACGGATCGGGCGACTGTCGAAACAAACCTTAGTGAAGATTTTCGCTATGATAACAGCGAGTTAAAGGGCTGGAGTTATCTGTACTATCGATACGTGCGGGTCGATTTGGCTCTGAGTGTCGAGGAGCTTGAAACGCTAACACAGGAAGATCGGCGTACCTTGCAGCGCCGCTTGTCACGGGCGATTCGACGGCTGACGCATCTTTTGATTCGACGGGAAAATGCGACCCGCACCCGTTTTCAGCAAGCTGCCCAACGATCCAAATTGCCATTCCCGGTTGCCCCACAGCTTATCGGGCGTGATGGTTTAGTGCGCGAAACCTTTCGACGGCTGTCAGAAGGATCGCAGCCCCACCATGTACTGCTCATCGGTGCGCCCAGAATTGGCAAATCCGCGCTGGCGTTGACAGTAACCCACCTCATGATCGATAGATTGCCATTAGATGCTGTCGCTTGGATCGACCAGCCTGACCCCGAATTGGATAAGCTGTTATACGATATTTACATAGAGCTTGGGTTGTTATTCGCGACAAATGAGTCGCCCGCCACATTTTTACAGCAGCAAGATGCCCTAATTGTCATTGACCATGCACAAGCCTTGCTAAACAATACGACGGCCTGCGCCGCTATACTGCGCCAGCTAGGAACCGCCCGCCTGATCTTGTGCGCGACACAGCCCAATCCACAGTTGGATATTCCTCGGCTGCGTCTTGCACCGCTGGATCAGTCCGCCGCGATCACGTTGCTGGTGCGTCTGTCGCAGGATTTTCAGTTGCATAATCCCGAAGATATTGAACATTTCGGCAAGCTCTACGATGAACTGGGTGGGAACCCCGGTGCGCTGCGACAGGCGCTCGAAATGGGCCGACGTTACCGTGCGCCGCTTGTATCGCGACCTGTTTACCGTGTCCTCTGGGATCAACTTTCAGAATCAGCACGACTGATTTGGCTTGTGCTTGTGTTGAGTCCAGAAGCGCGATTGCCCGAAGATCGCTTGTTCCAACTTCTGCCAGACTTGGATACGGACAGCATCAACGAAGCATTGAGCGAATTGACACGGCTATCTGTGCTGGACGATGCGGTAGACGGTGTACCGGGAGAAATCGGACTGGGAGCGCTTGCCCGTTCTTTTGCCGAAAGTCTAATGCGCGACGGTTCAGAATCTACCCTTGTCAACAACGCGACACAGATGATCGCGGATTATCTCGCGGTTAATCCTGACCTGACAAGCGTGGTGCATCTCCTAAACTACGCACAGGAGGCTGATCTATCGGCCCGTTCCCAGATCGATCTAGCGTACACGTTTAGTAATGTCCTCACTCGCGGCGGTGTGTGGTCAATATGGGTGCGGATTCTTGAGCCATTGAGGGCAACGGCACAAGGTCAAGATCGGTGGTGGATCGGGCTGCGATTGGGGATTGCGTGGCGCTGGCTGGCGCGTTGGGATACAGCGGCCTACGCATTAGCGGAGGTGATCGAGCAAGCGGGGGCAGCCGGTGCGTTCGATTGGCAGGCCGACGCAATGATCGAACTGGCGACGGTGCAGCGCTATCAGCGACACGATGAGTCGGCGTGGCAGTTGTTACAGCGGGCGCATAGATTTTACAGCCGCGCCAAAAATGTAGAACGACGCGCTGAGAGACTCGAAGCGATCACGGCTGAACGAGTGTTACTGGCGCTGACGCTTAACGATCTTGCGGCGGCACAAGGTTATCTCAGCGAATTTGACGGATCGAATGCCTCAGCGCGGTTGCTAAACCTCGAAGCGCGGTTTGCGTTCCAGTCTGGGGATCTGGAAAAGGCTCTGAACTTCGCCCAGCGAACCCAGCGCGAACGAATAGGTGACTTGCCCCGCTTAGCACGGGCTTCGGCACTGCTAGGGCAAATCCATGCGCGGCTTGGCAATCGCCGTGCTGCGATTGATCATTTGTTAGGGGCAATGACTATGATGGAACCAATGGGAGATCGGGCCGGTTATGCACGGGCGCAGATGAATCTGGCGGCGGTCTATCTGGGACAGGGCAATCTGCGAACAGCGCTGTACTATTTGCGCGATTTACCTCCCATACTTGAGCGGTTGGGCGATGAAGAGAGCCTCCAAGCAGTGCTCGAAAATCTAGAAATGCTCAATCGTGTTTCGCGCCGCTGGAAGGCTAGGAGTAAATAGCGTTATGGCATTAGGACGACTATACTTAGCTAGAATGGTGCTAATCCTTTTTACATCATCGACACAGAAAATCGACTGAAAAATGGCTGAAGTAATCCCAATCGAACTGACGGTTATGAGTGGTCCCGACGATGGCTCGGTGCTTGACAGGGTTGCCCCCAAACAGGGTGATGCTTACATCATCGGGCGACGTGAGGACTGCGACGTGATCTTGCCCTATGACAGTCAGGTATCGCGGCAGCACGCCCGCTTGACCTTCAAGGAAGGCCAATGGTCGGTACAGGATATGGGCAGTCGCAACGGAACCTATGTCGGCAAACAGAAGATCGACAGCATTACACCGCTGGAGCCGGGGCAAATGTTTCGCGTTGGGCGAACTTGGCTGCGGCTTTCGCCCGACAGTGATAAGGATTAAGCCTTTGGAAAGCGTAACCAGTATCTCCCTGCGTGACATTGAAGGTATTGCCCGTGTTGAATCTGCCAAAATGCAGCACTTTTACGTGGGTGTTGAGCATCTGTTCATCGCGCTGACCAAATTGGAAGGCGGATTGACAGCCGATATATTCGAGCAGATCGGGCAGTCAGGACGTTATTTGCGTTATGCCACTCGCGAACTTGCCGGACGCGGTGATGATCGCCGTTACTGGCCCGGTTATCGGAATACGCCGCGTGCGACAACCGTACTCAATCGCGCCCAAATCCTGATCAACAGCGAGGTGCGCCCCGACGAACGAGCGCTGCTGCTCGCTATTTTAGACGAAGGAGCCAGCATCCCTGTGCGCGTTTTACGCGAATCAGGGGTTGCTATTGATACCCTGCGCGAAATGGTGCGCGATTGGTCAGGTAAGGTACGCACCCAGACTCCCGTACCGCCGATCAACGGCGGCGAAAGCCTCTCCGATGATGAGCGTCTCGTGTTACAACAGATGTTCCAGCGCTATGACGAGATCAAAATTGAGCATATTTTTCACGGGGGCTACAGCGGGACAACGGTAGTCTTGGTACGCCCCGTACATGCCGATGGACGCTCCGATGCGCCTGTGGTCGTCAAGATGGCGGATCGCCAGTCGATCTTGTGGGAGAAGAAGCGCTACGACAGCTATGTGAAGGACACCCTGCCGCCCACGACAGCCCGCATGGAATCTGAGCCAACGCTGCCCGAAAAATCGCCATTGGGCGGGATCAAATACACCTTTGTACGATTGCGCGGCGAAGATCTCCCCGTGAATTTGCGCGAATATGCCGAGAACCACGATTCCGAATCTGTCGCGCTGTTTTTGCGTGAGGCACTCTACAACGGGTTTCGCGAGGCATGGTGGGGGCAGGCACAACCTTATCGCTTTGCCGCATGGCAGGAATATGAGTTTTTGCTACCACCTGCCTTGATTGTACAGATCGACCCCGGCGATACGCAGTCGGTGGTCGGGCGCGTGCTGCGTCCGTTAGAAGATTGGAGCCGCACAAGCGCTTTGCATCCCGGCGATATGGTCGAACTGGAAAACTTTACGGTGCAAAAAGCCAAGCGAACATCAGGCACGCTGCAAGTAGCCGCAGGCGCAGCGCCAGAATCGATCAACCGTTCCAGCCAGATCGAGATACGCGGTATGGATCTGCGCGAGAAATCGTATTTTCGCGGCGAATTGATCCGCAAGATTAGCGGGCGGGTGCTGTATACCCGCGATGATTTGTTGCAGGAACAGGTGCAGGCACTTGATCCGAACTTCAATATTCTGGACGACCATTTGCCGTACACCAATCTGACTGGGGAGAAGCTGCCGAACCCGCTGCGACGTTATGCCTATATCCTCGATCTGCGGATTTCAGGCACACTTTCAACCATTCACGGCGACCTGTATATGGATAATGTGTTGATCGGCCCCGGCGGTGATGCGTGGCTGATCGACTTCGAGTGGACTCGCGATGGTCATACCCTCTATGACTGGGCGATGCTAGAGATGAGCCTGCTCATCGATCATGTACGGCTCTCGATAGGGCAAAGTTGGGAGGAGATTTGGTCGGCAATCAAGTTGCTCGATCACTTGAATCGCACCAACGCGCTGCCGGAATTAGATCGCAGTCCGTTAGCACATGCCTTTAGCCCGATAGTCGAGATTCGCGGTATTGTGAGCGAACTGCTTGCCACAGACAACCACTGGATTGAATATCAGGTAGCATTAGCGTTATGTGCGCTGCGTGTCATTGGTTGGAGCAATCGGCCTCTTGTGGCACGGCGACTGTCGTTTTTGGCCTCTGCGCTAGCGATGGACGCAGCACGGATGCGTAACCGGACAGGTTCACGCGGCGACATCACGGAAGTGACTACCGACCTCAATTAAAATCTCATGCTACATAACCAGACACCCGATAGGATGCTGTTGTGTAAACTTTACCCTACCCCATAGAGAATGTGTGATCTAAATGGCTCAGCTTGTTCACAGTGAAGAAGTATTGCCCGACCTTCCAGCGATAAAAGTCCTCAAACATATCCCAATCCTCAAGGCATTTCTGATTATTTTTCTGTGCATGGTTGAGGAAACAATGATCGGCATGGGCCTGCAACTTCGTCTTCGCCCTTTTCTTGTCAATTCCCCGTCGATTACTCCCCTGTTGTGGGGTCTCTTTTTCGCGCGTTTAGTGATTGTACCTCTTGTCTGCCGTTGGTCTGACCGCTGGGGCAGCAGACGTTTTCTGATAACCTGCCAGATCTTTGTATTTATTGTTTTGCTCGTACAGTTTCTCCCCATGACTGCACAGGTAGAACTGGGAACTTGGATATTAAGTAACATAATGTTGGTAGTGCTTCTACTTATGATTCCCGTGATGTTTGATGTTGCGTTGAGTACGGCTTCAATTGAATCGCAAATAGGGTTGATAGGGAAGTTAATTGCACTATATGTGACATTAGGAGGCGCGGTTGAATTTAGTTTCGGATGGCTGTTGGCTAGTTTCGGATTTAAGCTGAGCATTTTCGCGATTGCCCTGATTTGCCCTGTATTTATTCTTTTCCTGCTTTTCCGCTGGCATGATATACCAAAACCTGAGCTTCAGCTTTCATGGCATTGGAAGCCCATTATCTCCGCGTTGTTCTTCCTATTATTCATCCAAATCGTATCTGATCGTTTGGGCATCATTTTCCAAGCTATTCGCGTTTCACAAATTGGGGAATGGACAAGTATTGAAGGTATATTTGCTGGGCTTGTTGCTTTCGTAGTTCAGTTCTTTGCCATTGGATGGCTTGCCCACCGTTTTTTTTGCACAACGTCTGATCGGGATAGGGCTGGGACTAATTATTGTTGGACTTATCATCCTTACTTTGGTTCCCGTGCAGGTGTTGCCCAGTTATGATCCTGTTCGGTTGCAGTTTATCTTGGATCGTTCCCTATGGAGCCTCGATGGAATTTCAATTCCTGTTTCCCCTTCGGTGGGATATGTAGCACTGACACAATTCTTGATTGCTGCAACCTTGATTACGGTTGGGGTAAGCATGTTGATTCCCATGATCTTCAATTGGCTCCGCGAACTGATGTCGGGTGCGTTCGGATTGAGTCTAGGGTTTGCGATATTCTTTCTCGGTAGGGCATTCTCCAGTGAACTCCACACGCAACTACTCGCTGCTGCGGGGGCAAACGCTGCGTTACTTATCCTGATTGGCCTCATGAGTATCGCATTCATCTTGTACTGGCCCTATTCACGGAAGCGGGTTAAGCTGATCTGAAATGCGCTGGTCAATTAAGACGACGCGGTGAGGTCAATATCACCCCGTGACTGAATGATAATTCTCGATAACTGCGTCTAACACAGAATCGTAGTGCGGAGCTAACGCACCCCAATCGAAGGCCGTTACATGATCACGTAGTGAGTCGGGCGCGGCGATATGGAGCGTGCGTTGCAGCGCGGCGGCGACTTCTCCCTCATTATAGAGGCATAGATCGTGGTACTGCGGCGGGATCAGATCGGGATAGTTGAGTCGGCGCGGCATAATCGGCAGACAACCGCAGTAAATCGCCTCGCACATGCTGACCCCGAAAAAGTCCTGATAGGCACAGCTTACCACATGAGTGGCCTGCCATAGCAGCCGTGCATACTCCTCAAAGTTCTGCACATATCCATAGTGCAGCAGCCGATCTCCTAGCCGTTGGCGGGCTTGCTCGAATTCCTCGGCGTGCTGGCGCGGGTTCTCACCCGCAACGATAACCTTAAATTCAAGTCCTTGTACCATCAATTCGTATAGCGCATTGAAAAATGCGACGGGATTTTTGTCGTATTCCCAACGATGATTCCACAGGATCACAGGTTCCTGAGGGGCAGCTTTTGAGCCAAACGAGTCGAAGCGACGTAAATCTAGACCGAGGGGCAGCACCGCCGATTTGTGGCGTATCGCGTCAATCGTCGGCAGTTCGTTGTAGTCAGGATAATGTTTGAGCAACCGGGGTAGTTCATCCAGAAATGCGGCACGATGAAAATTGCTGTTGAAAAAGACGGTATCGGCGGCTAACGCGCTGGCATAGTTGATAAACCCTAGATGCAGATCGCGTTTCTGTCGCGGACCCGTCGGATAGGTCAATTGGTTTTCGTGAAAATAGACCGCGATGGGAAGATGCGCTGTGCGGGGGCGAGTCAGCGCCAGAAACGTAGTCAGGTCGAGCATATCTGAGGCGACGATCAAATCGGGGGTAAAGGTAGACTCCATAAATTGGCGGGCTAACGTTACTGCACCGCCGTGCATCCGCCACTGCCACCACTGCCCCGGCAAACTCAGGATTGCGATCTGGTGATCACTGTAACGCTGATAGCCGCGCATCCAAGCGGCATGTGACCCAGTGTCGTAAGGCTCTACGAACAAAAAAGAGGCCATGTTGCTCTAGGATTATACAGAGGGTTCTGAGGAGGGTTCTGAAGCGGCCTTGAGAATAGTCTGCAAATGGCGCAGCAGCGCTTGCTGAGATTGCTCGATATGCCGCCTCATCAATGCTTCGGCATCTTGTGAGTTATGCGTTTCCAGCGCTTCGACAAGTTGTTCGTGATCGCGATTGTCGGCCCAAGCCCGTTCCGGAGTCGAGGCATCGGCGACCAGCGCGAACTGGCTCCAGAGCATGGTCGGAAACCACGTCCAAAGCTGTTCCAGTGTGCGGATGAGGTGGGTACGCCGTGATCCCTGAATGATCATGCGATGAAACTGTCGGTTGAGATCGCGAACGGCCTGCAATTGTTCGGCAGGATTTTCAATAGCGACCATTGCCAAATGCAGTCGGCGTACTTCGCTAAGTTCTGCATCGGTCATATGAATTGCCGCTGCCGCTGCTGCCAACCCTTCGAGTACACTCCGCATGGTATAAATATCAACCACATCGTCAATCGAAAACTCAACGACCCGTGCACCGCGATAGGGTACATGCTCAACCAACCCCTCGATTTCAAGTTGCTTAAGTGCTTCGCGGATCGGTGTGTGACTCACCCCAAGTTCGCGGGCTAGCCGTTCTTGCCGCAGCCATTCACCTGCCCGCAGTTCCCCACGCACAATCTTATCGCGCAAGCGGTCTATAACGACATTGTGTAACTGTTTATGGTCGTTCAACGGCAAAGTATTCAATAGATATTTTGTTAGTATTATGTACAATTTTCCGAATGATAGAAAATGCCTCCACGATTGTCAAGGTTACAAACGGCCCAACGCCGTAGCCGATGTCGTTTTGTCTGCTTGCATCAGACGATACACCGTTGTACAGTGTGAGTGCATAGGAAAGGACTTATCTCAATGGCAAACGATAAACGCGAAAAAACTGGCAATAAACATAATTTTATTCTCTATCGGTTCATGGCTCGCCGCTACAGACCACCGGGAGTACTCCTCGTCGTCATGGGCATTGTGGCGCTGCTACCCACCTTTGTGCCGCAGTTGCGCTTTCAGACTGCATTCCTGAACTATCAGCAGCTAGCCATTATCGGAGGCGCGTCGATCTTAGTTGGGTTGGTGCTGTATATTGGCGCAGTGCTTGCCGAACGGCGAGCCTTTGTCCAGTGCTTACCGGACTACATCTTGATCAGCACGATGTTTCAACGGGTCTATGTCTCCTACCAGCGTATTAATTCAGTGCAGCCCGTACAGGTGGGACGTGTCTTCGACATCAAATCGATCAAGAAAGAGCGTGAACAAAAGTTGATCAAACCGCTATTGGCAGAGCCAGCCGTCGAACTTGTCCTGAGCAGTTTTCCCCTACCGGAAAGCCAGTTGCGTAAAGCCTTTACCCAATTTCTGTTCAGCACACGGAATATCGGCTTTATTTTTATTGTGCCTAAACCATCAGCGTTGAGCAACGAGATCTCGACCTTTATGCAGCGGGCCGCTGACGAACGTGATGCCGACCAGCAGCGCTATCTTGACCCGATTGAACGTCTCAAATATCAGGAAGGCAAGACCTTCTAACAAGCTCTGCGCCCGTCCTCGCCTAGGGGAATGTGCATAAAAATAAGGGGTCGCACAAACTGCGACCCCTTATTGAGAATGAACAAAAGTTATCCGATTAGCGAGATTGTCTCACTAAAGCCTATCTCAAGGCACGAATGTTGGGGCAACCTTCGGCAGTGAAGATGCTGACACAGACGAATCAAAGTTACTTTGACCCCATTGACCCGCCACTGGTTTATCGTTGGCGATACCGAAGGTAATCGTCGTGTCGGCAAACCCGGTGGTTAGTGTATTACGCAGATAGATCAGGCCATTCGTGGGACGGAACACCCCAACACCTGCAAATTTATCAGCATTCCAGTCGCCTGCCATCGGCACATCCCCGCTGACACCAAGCGTCAGCGTGTAATCGGCAACCTTCGAGCAATTGCATACGGAGTTTGTAAGATAGAAGGTCGAGTTCGACGGACGATAGACACCGGGGCTGGCTACGCCATTGGCATCCCAGTCGCCCGCCACCCCAACATCGCCCGGCGTACCGAGTACCATGGTAAAGTCGGCAAAGCCAGTGGTCAGGGCGTTCTTGAGATAAATCAACCCGTTGCTGGGCCGGAAGATCCCGACACCATCGCTGCCATTGTTGTTCCAGTCGCCTGCGATGGGCGTATCGCCGGGAACCCCCAACGTGAACGCATAAGCAATCGTTGCACCCGGTGCGTTGGAATTGGTCAGGAAGAACTGAGCCGTACTGGGTCGGAAGACTCCTACCGTGTCAATGCCATCGCCGTTCCAGTCACCGACAATCGGTAGGTCAGTCGAAGCGCCGAGTGTGGTGCTAAGGTTGGCAACCCCTGTCGTATTTGAATAGCGCAGATAGAACCCTGTCGTGGAGGGACGGAAAATGCCAATGGTATCTTCACCGTGACCCGCCGTATGGGGAGCACTGAAGTTTGAGACGACATTGGCAGTATTGTTAAGCGACAAGGCATTGTTTGAGACCCCATCGCCCATTGCCAACCCACCATAGGTCACGGAAGGATTAGACCAGAAGTTAACACGCAGGCAGGTGCTAGGGCAACCAGCATAAGCCATAATGGTGCGGAACGTGCCGCCAGTTTCATCGCGGAAACCGTAGGAGTAAGAGAAAGCACCACCACCGCTGGCGTTGGTGTGGTCGTGATTGCTGCCCATGTTGTGACCCATCTCATGAGCCATCGAATAGTAGGTGTAACAACCTACAGAAACCGCGCTGTAGCCGTTCGAGGCAAAACTTGTCGAGACGTTGGTCATTAGCCAAGCGAGACCGCAGTAGTCGGTATTGGCAATCCCCAGCGATACAAGGTCGGCACCATAAGCCGCACGCAGCGGGGGAATCTCATCCATAAAGCCATCGGAAGGATTTGTCAGACGAGCCAAATCTGTGTCGAAGGTGCTACCAGTCTCGTCATAGGTGGTTGGGCCAGCATAGACCAACCGAAGGCGCTGTCTGACACCCGAATTCAGGTAGCCTTGATTGGCAAGGGCCACTGCACCAGCAATGTTGTTCAACATCGTTGCCGTACTGCCACCAACGGCGGCAAGCGCTTGCGGCGTGAATATCACCATAACATCAATCACCGTGCCATCGTCGGGGATAGCGGTGATGCTCGGTTTGGCTGGACGAGTGGAAGTCGGCGGCACTAAGGGTTGTGCCTCTGGTGGCATTTTCGTCACGTCGATCTCTAAGATCGCGTGAGTCGCGCCGGAAACTGGGTCAATCTCGTACAGATGACCACCTACGTTTATGGCACCATTCATCACGCCATTGCCGATAGTCAACACAACTTCACTGTACGGAACACCATCTACTGTGCCAACCCATACCGTTCCACGCGGATCTGTCGCGTTTCTCTGGCTGTTCTTGTAGGTTGCGGTAATGGTGGTGTCGCTGAACAGGTTCAGCGTAATAGTTTGCGCGGGACCCGATGAGTCGCGGGCCGCAGTAAAGTTAATAGTGGTATATCGAGAACGAATTACATTTGATCGTTGGACAATACTAGGTGGTGTGGCTACCGTGAACTTTGGCCCGGTAACTGGATCGGAGAATAGGGGATTGGCGGCGGGCGGTGTGGGAGTTCCACCCCGAACCGTCTGTACAGAAGATAACATTGGTAATCCGAGCAGGAGCAATAGTGCAGTGAAGATCAGGCGAATTCGGTGCATAAAATAGTTCCTTATTAGTCATACGGTTTTGCAGCTACGTTACATAACGTACAAGATCAGTATAGCATAAATCTAAAGTCGCTTGGCAACCTAATAAAAACGCGACTCAAACAGATTGACCGCGCAAAATCCATAACCCACTCAATAGAAGTCAGGGAAAGGGCTATGACAGAATATGAATTGAGTGGGTCGCGTTTTTTGACTACGATTTCGCTTTGGAGGGAGGCTTACTGTTTTGAGAGGAATAGACCTTCGGCGTGGCATTTTCCAGCACACGGTTAATCCTACGTTCAGGGACGCGGTGACGATTGGGCGGCGGGCCAGCTTGCCCCACTAATAGTTCAATGCGCTGCACAGAATCAGGATCGAATTCACGTTGGTGGCATACATCACACTCCCATGCTGGAGTGTTCGGTACACTAATAAGCGTTTCGCCGAATAGGCGCACATATACTGTTAGCCGCAAGTGCATGTGCCCCAAGTGACAGTTCGGACAAACGTATTCGTCGTCTAGTGTTGTTCGTAGCATAGCTTCAGTCAATGTCCTTTTCCACGCCCTCATTATAGTCTGTGGCAGGACTCAGACGCAATTAGAAATGTGTTAGTGGACAAACTCTAACATTTGAAACGATAGTCAGGCCAATTATGCCACAATCCCAGTGTGGCGAATTTCGGCAAACAAGACCAACACGAAGCTAACTGTTGCCGCGATCAATATACCGGGGAGTAGTGCTTCAATGCCAACGGTGCTGCTGGTCGTGGCACTCCAGACAACGGCAAACACTGCCGCACTGCCTAACAGCACTGTTACGATGCTGCGATCACCAAGCGCACTACGTTTCCCGATTGCCTCTACGTGTCCGACCAGTGACATCACCCACACGATAGGCGCTAACCCCCATGCCCAACCGGGTAGCAGCCCATTGAGAACCAGCATCACAGGCAACAGCCCGACCATGACCAGCAAACAGGGTACAAGGCTAGCCGCGAGGATGCGTTGAGTCGCGGGTTGTGGGATAAATTGCGAAATAAATGGCACACTAACATCGTTTCGGAAGATGCTGGCTAGCCATGGCGGCAGCACCATAGTGAGCAATACTACTGTGATAATCACTGTCACAAGGTTAAAGGGTCGCCATAGAATCATACCAAAGCCTAGCGCGAGACCCACCAGAACTAACTGGATCGCTTGACCAAATTGGCGACGATAGTATAGGGCTGCTCTTGCATAGATTGTCGGTATTCCACGGGTTTTGGGCAGTGTCCCTACCGCCCGACTCTCGTTTGCACGCGCTTCACCGAGAATCGATAGAAGCAAGCGACGATCTACCAGCACCATCACACCAAGCTGCTGAATGCGCGCAAACACGTCAGATCCGGCACTGGCGCGTGTCAGCGACAGATGGCGAGCGATGACCCAGATGATAATAACGCTAAGGAGTGCATACGCGGCGAGCAACAGCCAACCCCATGCTAACTGACCCATCGCTAGCAGCACGATCAAACGTCCGGGCCACAGCAGAATATCCGGCGCGGCAACGATCAGTACTCCAACGATCACGATCAGACTCAGCCGTGCAATCCAGCGCACGCCAACCGGCGGCGGTTTATGCACATAGTCCTGAATAGAGAGATGCCAGCCCATTGCTAGCAGTGGCGCAGACCACAAGCCAATGGCTAGCGCTCCTCGCAGCACTGCCGGGATCACGTCTCGCGCCCAGATCGAACCGAACATCGGCGCGATTAGGACAAGCGGCAGGAGCACCAACAATGGAATCGTGCCCACCATTTCGAGATAGCGCCACACTGCCAGCACCCGTCGATCAAACGGTGAAGGCGAGAGATAGGTCATATCGCCAAAGGTCAAGCGCAGCATCCACGCTTTCCAAGGAAGCACCATAAAGATCACACCAATAATGGCAACTATCCAAGGAATCGTTATCCACAAGATTCGTACTTGCAGTGCCTCGGCAGTTTGAGCTTCGAGTAAGTATAAGCCGCCAATCAATTGTAGAATTGCCGGAGTCATCACACCAACAGCGAGAAGATAGATATAGACGAACGAGATCCGTTCGCCCCATTTGCCTGATGAAGGCAGCAGGCCAAAAGCCCATGCCCAGTAGGAGAGAGTCCAGCGGGTTTGCCGTAAGCGCAGCGCCGCAATGCTGCCGAACATGGATCGCAGTCGTGTCTGAAATTCAAACATTGACCTTAAAGATCCTCGCCCGTAGCTTCAGGGTGTGCCTTCGCAAATTCATCGATTGCCGCAGTGAACACGCTAGCAACTGTCGCTGTGCTAGGCAGATGGTAGCGTTCGATCCAACCTTGCGGAGTACTGTCGCCGATCTTATTACCATTGATGAGCAGGAAGAAGCGTCCTATCCCCGGTGTGGCAAGTTCGACCTGATGGCTGCTCAACAGCACCGCACCATTATCTTCGGCCTGAAACTCATCGAGCATTCGCCACATGACTCGCGCACTCAGCGGATCAAGCGCAGCGGTTGGCTCGTCCAGCAAAATCACTTTGGGGTTGATCAATAAGCCGAGCGCTAGCCCCAATTTGTACTTCATGCCACGTGAGTAGGTGGAGGGATAGCTTTTGCGGACTCCCCACAATCCCAACGAGTGAAGCAGATATTCCGACGCAGGCTCAACATCGATCATGTCATGAAAGCGCCCGACCATCAGCATGTGATCCCACGCGGTAAGGCTCTGATAGAAGTTTGGCGTATCGGGCAGAAACACCAGTGAAGATCGAGCTTTTTGTTCATCGCGAGTCAATGATGCGCCGCAGATAGTGACCTCACCCTCATCCATCGGGAGCCACCCGGCAAGGCACTGTAACAGAGTCGATTTACCCGCACCGTTCGGCCCGATCAGGGCGACACGCTCACCTTCCGCTAACGTGAAGTCGATCCCGTGCAGCACTTCGGCGGAACTATATGTTTTATGCACACCATGTGCTTCGAGTACCGTATTGGACGGTGAAGATGGCTTCGATGTGGGAGAAGAAATAGTAACGATTTCCGGTTCAGCAACTTTTTCCATGACAGGCATAGCCTGCCCGTTGGGTTTATTTCGGGGGGACTTCTTCGTCAACTTGACCTCTACAACGTTTCACAAGCAACCGATCAATCATAACCTGATTCTGCGTTTAACCAAATGGGCAACATCGGATAACGCGCATTTTGCCACTCTAAATTGTCCACCTTCCTAACATCGTTTGCCATTCTTAACCTTTTCTAGAAATTTTGCTCTTGATTTTCTTTGTACTGGCTTTGACCTAATTATCACGAAATTCTCACAACAATTCGTTTCTTGTGGCATAATTCCCTACCCAAAAACGCTTTGGTAAATTAGCTTTACAAGGATTCAAGATCCCATTATGAAAATAGCCATTGTTACCGACAGTACCAGCGACTTGCCCGCCAATCTCGCGACGGAACGGCGGATCACGATTACGCCGCTGCATGTGTTGTGGGATTCAGAAAGCTTTCTAGACGGCGTAGACATCACTCCAGACGCTTTTTATGCCCGGTTAGCCTACAGCCCCACTCTGCCAAAATCGTCGCAGCCTTCGGCGGGTGAGTTTGCCGAAAAGTTCAGGCAAGCGCGTGAGAAAGAGAGCGCCGATGCGGTGCTGTGCATTACGATCTCGCAAGCCTTGAGCGGAACTTATGCCTCGGCTGAAACTGCCCGCAGCCTCGTAGATTTTCCGGTAACAGTGATTGATAGCCGAACGGCCTCAATCGCTTTGGGGATGACAGTGCTTATGGCAGCAGAGGCACGAGATCGAGGCTGTAGCATGGATGAAATGGCTAATATTGCAGCGGCGGCTGGTAAGCGCAGCCAGATGTTCTTTACACCCAACTCGCTGGAATTTCTTCACCGGGGCGGGCGCATTGGTGGAGCGCAGCGCTGGATCGGTACGGCACTAAGCATCAAACCTATTCTATATGTCAAGGACGGTGCAGTCGCCTCACTGGAAAGTGTCAGATCCCGCAAAAAGGCGCTTGAGCGTACCCTTGCGATTTTGCAGGAACACAATACCGCACGACCCTTGCGTGTTGGGTTGGCTCACAGTAACCCGCCAGAATTGGAGTCCTTCAAGCAGCAGGTACAGGAGATCCTCAAGCCAGACGTGTTCATTGTGACTACGACAACTCCGGTAGTTGGTGTACATGTTGGGCCAGAGACATTCGGGATCGGCCTTTTGTCGGGCTAATATGTCTTAGCAGATAGAATGCTGAACCCACTCTACTAAAGTAGGCTTATGGATTATGCCAACCGAGTTTGCCAACAGCACCATTGCTTTATTCCCAATCTCGCACGCTATCGGTTATTATTTCTCGTTGGTAACACTTCATTCTGAAGGAATCCATTGATCAACAATGCTCAATTTGCGTCAACGCTGGTTATCGAATTGGTTATCGACGGCTCTCAAACTCTTGCCGGGGACTCTGCTTCTCATCCTGTTAGTATCACAGACTTCTGGCGATAAACTCAACGCGGCTTTTAGTAATTTCTCAGCGCCGTATGCTATGCTTGCCTGCGGATTCTTGATCTGCGCGAATGTGAATCGGGCGATACGCTTTTGGGTTCTGGCTCGTAAGCAGATGCCCCTCGTTGAAGCGTACCGCCTGACCACGACCTATAACCTGATTACAGCACTGGTTCCCGGTGGACTGGGCGAACTTTATCTGCCGTATGCCGTCGAGCGCGATTATAAGATGCCCTATGCCAAAGGGTTATCCCTGCTGGCGATTACACGGCTCATTGATCTGATTGCAGTGGCGGTACTGCTCGTCATTGGCACATTCGGACTGGCGTATAGTTCCCCGCAGTTATGGATTTTAGCGCCCATAGGAATTGTGCTGCTGCTGGTGCTGTTGGCGGCGCTATACAACATTGATCACGTGATGCAGTTCGTCGAACACCAAACCCGACGCATACCGCTGCTAGTCCCCTTGACTCGCTTTTTGGGAAAATTTACGTTGGCGTTCCGACAACTGCGTGCAGAGGCAGTTGGCTCGGTGCGGATGACGGTAATTGGTACGACGATCCTGTTATGGTTGTTTGCGTGGGGTAACGTCACCATGATGCTGTATACGCTCGGCCTGCCCTTGAACCTGACGCAAGTGGCTCTTGGGATGGGCATCATTTTCTCGACGGGAGTGCTACCGTTAAGCGGGTTGGCAAACTTCGGCATTCGCGATGCAGGTTGGGCTTTTGTGCTTATCCTGACACTTGGGTTAGCTCGCGAACAGGCGGTTGCAGCAGCCTTCGCAGTACACCTTGTGACATTACTATGCGTGTTTGTGGTGTGGGTGTCTGGTCATATGGGTCATTGGCTGCTGCATGTGCCGCCTCCACTTGCTAACGAGTCGGAGTCACGATAAATCCATGAATACGCACCCACACGATAGCTGCCACCATTGCCAACGCCAGTAGCAGATAACAGCCTTGTACGATACGTGCCGATTGCCCAGTCAGCACTCGCGGTTTGCTGAACCGCCACGCCAACAGATAGAAGCGATTGGTCAATACAACAGCACTTGACCAGCCTACAATCACCTGTGCGACGATAAGTACAATCCCGATATAGGCAGCCCATTCGATACGGTGCAGGAATGCTAGCGATACCCGCACATCCGGCGGCAAGGCACGCAGCAGTCCCGCGAAAATCACCTGCACGAACACGATTACCAACAGTAAGGTTTGCAGCCAACCGATCACAGCCTGCTGTTTGACACTTTGCTGTTGCGTTGGCATAAGATCACTAGTTAGTTCACTTGCGACGTTCATCAGACGACTTTCTTCCACCCAATTTCAACATCCCGCCGAACGATCCAAGCAGCCCCGGACTCTGAATACGTGGTAGTTCGTCGGCCTCATCCCACTTGTTCTTGGCGCGAGTTGTCTGCCAGCGCTGGTACTGCTCCGAAGACGCAGCAAACGCCTCGGCAATCGTTTCTGCATCGGCATCACGCAGTAGATCCGTGATCTCGGTGAGCGTTGTCGTCATCGCCTCTAGCACGCGGATTGTATTTTTACGGTTGTGTTCGACAAAGGCCGCTACATCTTCGGGCTTATCCGTCCCTAGACGGTACGTTGCCAGTGCAAACAAGGGATTGCCCAGCCGTTGCAGATCGTTCCAAGCTGGCGACCCCGATACACTGCGGAACAACGCCATGTGCAGCAGTACCGGCAAATTTTCCATCGCCGCTACAATGCCATCATGTTCGGCAGGGTCGGTGAAATGAACCTTTAGCCCTAGTAATGTTGTCAACTCTGCCGCCAGTTGTACCGCTTCTTCGGGACAAGTTGGCGCGGGCGAAACAATCAGCGAACCGCGATCAAACATATCGGCGCGGGCGGCCTCGATGCCCTCACGAGGGTCGTTGAGGTAGTCAGGATTAATGAGCGGAGTCACGCCCACAAGATAGGCTTCCGCCGCGCCTTTGCCTTTGCGGAAGTATTGCTGCGCCCATGCGATTGATGGCAGTTTAAGTGGCGAAAAGTCGATGACCACTGCGCCGGGTTTGAGTTCCGGGCCAATGACCTCTAGCATATCTTTCACTAGTCCATAGGGCGAAGCTAAAAGTACAATATCGGCTTGTTGTACGGCCTGACCCGGATCTCGCACATCCTGATCGATTGCGCCCATCGTTCGCGCCGTCTTGAGCGTTTCCCGATTCTCGTCACTGCCTGTAATGACAAATTCATGCGATGTACTAGGAGATTTCGAGAGCCGTTTGAGCGCTAAACCCATCGACGCACCGATACGCTGTAACCCGATAATCGTAACGTTTACCTGTGCCATGATGTTCCTGCACTTTACTTGCTTTTACTTTATCTACGATGGCAAATTATTACATTGGTGGGGCTAATTTGCATTATCAGCGGTTTGTAGCGCCCACAGCATTCGCTCGGTGAGATCCTTTGGGCTGTGATCTAGATAACATTGATGATCCACGATCAACTCGATGGTTACCGGGTCAGCACCAGCCGCCTTGACCATTTCGGCGCTCCACTGGGGATGCTGCACACTCACCGCAAAAGGCCGATACCAACCCGTTGGAGAAAACGCCCCCCACTGTTCGACTGCATTAGGGGCGGCATTCCTCGCCAGCACGACCAACACGCGATCCCACAGATGATACGGCACACGGGATTTGCCCACGTCATGCAGCAGCGCCGCAACCATGAGCGGCGGTTCATCATAGCCCCACCCGCGCAAGGTTCGCAGCACGTTTAAGCTATGCTGCTGTTCGCTGCGCCGCATTTGTCGGAATAATACCATTAAAGATGGCGACAGTACCTTCGCCGCCATCTCGAAATCGACAGAGAGAAATGGGGATGCAAGTGCTCGTAAGCCTTGCCGCAGCCGCAAGATCATACATAGCCTCGAAGTACTGGTATAAGCAGTTGAAGTAGGAAGTTTAGCGGCGGATTAAGGATCGCTGAGAGGATATTGAGCTGCGGGATGCCAATGAACGATAGGAGGATCAGCGCATAGAACACGTACATGCTCTGCTGCTGGTACCGTGCCAGTTGGGAGCCGAGATCCGGCGGAACCAACTTGAGCAGAATCGTCCAGCCATCTAGGGGAAACAATGGAATCAGGTTAAAGATAAACAGGATCAGGTTGAGCCACACCATGTTAAACAGGAAAGCTGGAAAGGTTGGGAAGAAGTCTTTAGGACCGGGAAAGTCTGGTCTTAGGCCAAACCAGAACGGGATCGAACATACAATCGCCAGCAGTAGGTTTGCGACTGGCCCAGCCAACACGGCTACCAACATTCCCCAGCGACGGTTTCGCATCCGGTATTCGTTCACGGGGGCAGACCCCAGAATACCAAAGCCAATGGCAATCGCCATCAGAAAGCCGATCCAGTTAATGTTAACAAATGGGTTGAGGGTCATCCGTCCCGAATCCCGCGCTGTCGTGTCGCCCATGCGGTAGGCTGCATAAGCGTGCGCGAATTCGTGGACATCCATCGCAATCAGGAAGCACAACGCCCTGAGAATTATCTCGGCTATCGACGGCAGTGTAAACAACGTCGTTTCTCCTTGAGTACACTAAAACACGAAAAGCATAACATTATATTATAACGCTCTCTTGCACAACATCAGTGTTATAATCATCATAGAAAGCGCCAGATCAGGAAACTAGAGTATGCCGAACCCCGCCGCCGACATTCAAGTCGGCGATATTGTCCAGACCAGAAAATTGCATCCTTGCGGCAGTGATCGGTGGCAAGTTTACCGCATCGGAGCCGATATTGGGATGCGCTGCTTGGGTTGCGAACGTCGCGTTATGCTGGCGCGGCGGCAGTTTGAAAAATCGGTAAAAAAGCTTATTTCGCGACAAGGGGAAACTATTGATGGCTGATCCCAAACGAGTTTTGATCCTCATGTCTGATACGGGTGGAGGCCATCGCGCCGCTGCCGAAGCTATCCGTGAGGCACTCGTGCGGCGACATGGCGACGCGGTAAAGGTCGAAATGGTAGACGTGTTTCGCGCTTATACGCCTTTCCCTTTCAAATATGCGCCAGAACTGTATCCATGGTGGATCAAAAATGGCAAGCTCATGTGGCGGGTTGGCTATCGGATGTCCAATCAGCGCCGCCCCGCTGGGTTCATTATGGGATCACTCGGTACGGCGATCTTACGCGGTGTGCGCCGAATGCTCGTGCGCGAACATGAAGCCGATGTGATCGTGTGTGTCCATCCGCTTTTTGTTATGCCCGCCATGCGCGTATTACGCAAGCAGCCAGATCGCCCGCCTTTTATCACCGTAGTGACCGATCTCGTATCAACGCACGCATTCTGGTACGAGCGCAGTGTAGATCGGATTCTCGTTCCGACGCAACCCGCTTACGATGCCGGGAGAGCCTTTGGTATCCGCCCCGACCAGATGCGTGTGACTGGACTGCCTGTCAATCCTCGTTTTGCTGATGGATTAGTGGACAAAGCCGAGGCACGCCAGCGGCTTGGCTGGGACCCAACCTTGCCCGCCTTATTACTGATCGGCGGCGGCGAAGGCATGGGGCCATTATTCCGCATCGCACGGCGCATCAATCGCTTGAACGCGACCTGCCAGATCGCGATTGTTGCCGGACGTAACGAACTGCTCCGGGATCGTCTTACCGCGCAAACATGGAATCAACCAACGCACATCTACCCGTTTGTGACCAATATGCCAGAGTTGATGGCAGCCGCCGATCTGCTGGTCACGAAGGCCGGCCCCGCCACTATCAGCGAAGCGTGTATCGCCGGCTTGCCGATGATCCTCAGCGACGCAATTCCCGGTCAGGAAGATGGCAATGTGACTTTTATTACGCAGCATCAGGCAGGCGTATATGCGCCGGGAGCTATCAAAGTGGCGCGGGCGGTTCAGGCATGGTTAGCTCAGGGACCAGAATTTTTAAACAGCCGTGCCGAAAATGCCCGCAATCTGGCGCGGCCTGATGCCGTGTGGGAGATCGCCGACGAAATATGGCACTATGCCCAACAACCGCGCATCGCGCAAGCGGCAACGCGGCGGCGGCGGCAGGTCTTCCGCTGGCGTTCGAGAGCACGGCGGCGTAAAACTCCCGACGCAAGCACCCCCCAAAGTTAATACTAGAGCCTATTTTTTATCGCATCGATAAGCTGTTGAGTCGGTTCCAATTCGTGCGCCAATTCCGATAAGGCGAATTGAGTCGCGGCGGCTTGCAGATGCTCAAGCGCTGCCGCAGAGTTATGGCGATCACGGCACACGACTCCCCATGCCCGTTGAGTTCGGGCGGCTTCCAATAAGTTTTCGCCGTTCTGGAAACCCTGTACGCTGACCGACATCGCGGCTTCGGCTTCGTCCCAACGTGGCGGTGCGCTAGCTGCTAGGGCCATGCCCAATACCCGTTGGGCTACGCACTCAGCATATACGCCACCAGCGGTTTTCGCCTTGTCGATACTTTCTTGTGCCAACTTAACTGCTTCTTCGATCCGGCCTGCGTTATAGGCGATCTCAGCGTTGACAGCACTAATAATATCTGCCAACACTAACTGTCCGCCCATACTTTCCGCGACTTCCTTTGATTTTGCGATTTGCTCATAGGCTGCGGCGTGGTTCCCCAAACGGCTCTCCGCCCAAGCTCCCAAGCCTGATCCCAAATAGATAAACAGCATATCGCCCGATTGTTCAGCAACTTCGACCATCGCCTTGCCTTCTTGCAGCATCCGCGAGGTATCGCCGCCGAACAGACTGATAAAATACAACATGGTATGCGCGGCAGCAACGCTGGTCAGATAGTTGATCTCAAGGGCGCGGGTCAGCGCCCGTTCGCCTTCTGCCAACCCTATTGCATATTCGCCGCGTGCAGCACGAGTAATCCCAATATATCCGTTAGCCCAGACCCATTCAGTCCAGTTACCAGCTTTTTCGAGCGCTGGAGCAGCTTGAGTCACCAACAGTCTGGATCTGCCAAAATGTCCTTGATTGGACAGTGCGCGTCCGATAACGGCAGCCGGGATAGCCAACAATTCCGCGTCATGGAATTCTTGGGCGATTGCCAACACTTGCCGGAAATACCCAACGGCCTCGCGGGGTTGGTTTCGATAGTAATAGACGCGGCCTATCCAGAAGTGAACCCGCCCCAGTCGCAATCGATCTTCCGCCAGTGGATTTTCAACAGCAACCAGCGCTTTCGCCGACGTTTCCAATTCGCTCAGCAACGCCAGATTCTTTTCAGGATTTTCAGCAGCGAATGACATGCTCACTTGCTTGATCGTGGTATCGATGCGGCTGCGGGTGTTGTCGAGGCTATCGGGCAGATGGGTTAACACACGCAAGGCTTCACTGTAGTGCGTGCGGGCTTCGACTGTCGCGTATAGGCTGGCAGCACTGTCTCCGGCTTTAACGAGATAGCTGAAGGCTTTGTCCCAAATTTCGGCCTGTGCAAAATGATACGCCAATGAAGCCATTTGCTCGTTTGCGTTGGGATACAGCAGTTCGATAGTTTCTGCGATCCGCTTGTGCAACCCTTTGCGAGTATCCTGCGGCAGATCGATGAGTACGCCCTCGCGCAGCTTGTCATGGGCAAAACGCCATTGCTCATCCTGAACCGCCAACACTGCTGCGTCGCCGCAAGTGGATAACCAGCGTTCCAGATCAAATTTGGCGGGCGCAAGTTCTTTGAGCAAAATCAGGTCGAGTTGGCGACCTGTCACCGCTGCCACTTGCAATAGCGGATAATCTTGGGCGGGGACACGGCTCAAACGCCGCTGAATCACCTTTTGGACACCGCCAACAAATAGATTGTGTGGCAGTGTTATTTTGCCGATCTGATCCAGTTGACCTGCTTCCTCTGCCAAAGCACGGACGACTTCGACCAGAAAAAAGACATTACCTTCTGTTTCACGCTGCAACAGCGAAATAACCTGTGCTTGCCGTCCCACTTCACCGAGCATCGATTCGCTCAGTTCGCCAATGCCCGCTTCAGTCAAACGGTTGAGTTTTAGAACACGCATTCCCGGCAGCGTGGAAGGAAGATCGGGACTTTCGTCATCACGATAGCTGCCGAGAATCATCACGGGGATATTCTCGACCATCGCATTCAAGCGTATCAACATTTCCAGACTTTCGCTGCCTGCCCAATGTAGGTCTTCGAGGACAATGACCAGCGGTTGCGGCTGACGGCGCAGTAGTTGCTCAGTGACCTGAAGCAACCGTTCTTGAGCCACTTTCGGATCGAGTTCGGGGGCATCAGCGACTTCACGTTCCAACAGCAGCGGAATATCAGGGACAATGGCTTTGAGCACACTGGCTTCGGTGTCGTCCATTTCTGTGATCAGGCTTAACCAGCGCAGCACCTCGCGCCATGTCTGGTACAGATTGCTACCTTCGCTGATCGCTTGTCCACGCAGCACGACTGCCCCTTTGACGAGCGCCAACGTGCGAAGTTCGCTCACGAATCGCGATTTGCCTACGCCACTTTCACCGCCAATGAGCCATGAACTGCCGTGCCCATCCAATGTAGTGGTCAATGCACTTGACAACTCCGCCAGTTCTGTATCACGACCTACCAGCCGCGCCGACTGCAAATAGCTTTCACGAATCGCCGTTGTTTCAGAGGGTACAGGCTGATCAATCGCCTGACTGAAATCCGCGATCACTTGGGAAGCACTGCCATACCGATTCTCTGGCTTTTTCGCCAGCAAATCGTGGATCACGGAGACAATCGCTGGGCTTTCGTTAACCAAATCAAGGTTTGGGGAAACCGTTAAGATCTCGGTAATCAGCGTCGTGATGTTTTCGGTATTAAACGGATGTTTCCCAGTAAATAACTCGTAAGCCATAATCCCAACAGAATACAGATCGGCAGATTCGGTGATCTGTCCACCCTCTAAGCCTTCGGGAGCCATATACGCGAAAGTCCCGGCTGTGCTCATGCCTGTCATCTCTTCGGGCTGTTGGCGCATTAGCGACAAGCCAAAGTCCAGCACCCGCACATGACCTTCCACTACTAGCACATTACTCGGCTTGAGGTCGCGATGAACGATGCCGCGACGATGTAAGTACACCAACGCTTGCAAAACCTGAATAATCAAGCCAACCTGTACGTTTATCGGCTGGTTTTTTCCCGCTTGGGAAAGCGTCTGGGCATTTTCCAGCAGATCCATCGTAAAGAAGGGTTGGCGTTCCTCATCAAAACCATAATCCAGCACATTGATAATGTTCGGGTGGCGCAACGAAGCCAGCATCTGAAACTCACGGGCCAACGACAACCGCAGATCGAGACTGTCACCACGCGAGGCAAAGAGCAGTTGGTCAGAGGGAGTGGTTACGCGCTTGAGGGCGATGGACTGCCCAGTCAAACGATCCGTTGCTCGGTACACGACCCCCATGCCGCCTTGTCCAATCTGGTCGCGTAGAACATAACGCTTTCCGGTCAGCGCGGGGGGCGTTTTAATTAACATAGCGCAGCAACTCCCTGAGACTAGGTGGTGGTTTGCATTGGGGTTGTCCCAATTGAGTAACCGATTGCTGAAGGTGGAAGTGGTGGTTTGTTGCGATGAATCAACAGGTTGATTCTATAGTGAAGCGAAAATGGGCGCAACTGGCACAAACGCATAAGTCATGCGGTATAACCATTATTCACAGAAAATTCGTGGATTTAGGCTAAGGTTACCGATTTTGTCCATGCTTTACGCAATTTGAGTTCCAGCTTGAACCTTAACAAAATTATGGCGATACTTTAATTTTAGCAATTCCCCCAATAAGGACTCTCTATGACCAGCATAGCAGCGGTTTCCCCGACACAACTATCGATCTATTGGCGGCGGGCGGTAGCGTGGGCGATTTACGATTGGGCTAATTCGGCGGTAGTAACGATTGTTATTGCGGCGGTGTTCCCGATCTACTTCAACACGATTGCACAAGGTGAACTTGGCTACGGGGCGGCAAGTGCCTTTTCATTCGCGATCACGATCTCGCTGCTGTTGTCGGCGGTGATTGGGCCAGTTGTCGGGACACTTGCCGACATCATTGGCGGGCGCAAGCGATTGCTCATCGTGACCACACTCTTAGGATCAGTCGCAGTGTGTGGGATGTACTCGCTGCGTGCGCCATACTGTGCTCCAACCGCCTTTGACCAAACCGTGAATTTCTGCCCGTTGACCATTGTCCAAACTGGGATGTGGGTATGGGCAGTCGTCCTATTTGTCGTGATGCAGATTTTCCTGAATACGGCGCTCGCGTTGTATGATGCGCTACTGTCACATATTGCCCTGCAACACGATCTGGATCGGCTCTCGGCGCTTGGCTATGCGTTGGGCTATGTGGGTGGCGGGTTAATCTTAGCAGTCGGGTTAGGCATGATTCTCTCACCGAAAACGTTTGGCTTGCCCGGTGTGGAATCTGCTACACGGCTAACGCTATTCATTTCCGGCGTGTGGTGGTTAATCTTTGCGCTGCCATTGTTTATCTTGGTGCCGGAACCGCCTGCCTCACCGTTGAAAACTGGCGCGAGTGACGGTGCGCTGCTAGATACATTCCGGCGTATGGGCGCAACCTTCCGCGAGATCCGAGCCTATCGCGAATTGTTTAAGATGCTGATTGCGTTCTGGCTGTACAGCGATGGCATTGGCACGATTATCCAACTTGCCACTACCTATGGTAGGCAGCAGATCGGGCTTGACCAGACAGTGTTAATCGGGGCGCTGTTGGTCACGCAATTTGTCGCCTTCCCTTACTCGATCATGTTCGGACGATTCCCTGATAAACAGTCGAAGAATCGCGATTTCTTTGTTGCCTTTATCCTGTGGACAGCCATCACCTTTCCACTGATGGGCAGCTTTGCGGCTGCCAGCAATGCCAGTCATGGTACGACGACAGGCACGACTTTTATCTTCATTATTGTCAACCAGATCGTCGGGTTAGTGTTCTGTTGGACGGTTGGGCGAAGGCTGGTTGCGCCGCTTGCCGAACGCTTGACAACAAAACGGTCTGTGATCTTCGGGTTGGTCATTTATGCAGTGATCGCGGTCTGGGGCTTTTTCCTGTACTCTGCCGCCGAGTTCTGGATGTTAGCGTGGCTAGTTGGCACAGTACAAGGTGGCACACAAGCCCTCAGTCGTTCGTTGTATTCAACGCTCACCCCACGTAGCAAATCCGGCGAGTTTTTCGGATTCTACGGGTTCAGCGATAAATTTGCGGGTATACTTGGCCCGTTGTTGTTTGGGGTTATTGCGCTAGCAACTGGCGGCAATCTACGCATCAGCATTCTATCAGTAGTGATCTTCTTTGTGCTTGGGGCGATCCTGCTGGCGCGTGTCGATGAAGTGGCGGGCGCGGAACATGCCGAACGCGAAGATGCTCAACTACACTATCATGACGAACTTCCGGGTGAAACCGCGACCTAATTTGGACAGGAACCGATAAAATGGACTCACGTATCGAAAAAATGGCGGCTGTGATCATCAATTATTCGACAGCGGTTAAACCGGGCGAACGGGTGTTGATACGCGGTACATCGCCACTAGCCCAGCCGTTAATGCAAGCGCTGTATGCCGAAGCACTCAAAGCGGGTGGACTTCCGTTTAACTATGTTCATATGAGCAACGAAGAATACATTGTGCTCAACAACGGCAGCATCGAGCAGATCAGTGAGATAAACCCAATGCTCAAGCTGATGTACGATACCGCCGATGTGATTGTGCGGATCGATTGCGAAGAAGATACACACGGTCTATCGATCTTCCCGCCAGAAAAGATGCAGTCGCGAATGAAAGCTGTCGGCGGGCTGTTGCAGATCCAGATGGAGCGCGAGTCTACTGGCGCACTGCGGCGCTGTTCGACGCTGTTTCCTACACCTGCTTTTGCCAAAGATGCAGGCATGACCTTCGAAGAATACGAAGATTTTGTCTACAGCGCGTGCATGTTGCAGCTTGACGACCCAATTGCCTATTGGAAAGACTATGCCATCCAGCAGCAAAAGTTATGCGACTATCTACGCGGGCATAACAAACTAGAAGTACACGGCAACAATATCGATATGTCGATGAGCATTGAGGGGCGCACGTTCCTCAACGCTGATGGCACATCCAATTTCCCCGATGGTGAGATTTTCACCGGGCCAGTAGAGGACAGCGTAAACGGCTGGGTGCGTTTTACCTACCCAGCGATTTATCATGGCAATGTGGTGATCGGCGCTGAATTGAAGTTCCAAGATGGTCATGTGGTTGAGGCCAGCGCTACCGAAAACGAGAAATTTCTGCTAGCGATGCTGGATACCGATGCCGGATCGCGGACTCTGGGCGAGTTTGCCATTGGCACCAATAAGGGCATAGATCGCTTTACGGGACAAATTCTGTTTGATGAGAAGATCGGTGGGACAGTCCATATGGCACTCGGCGGATCGTATCCACAGACAGGTGCAGTCAACAAATCTACTATCCACTGGGATATGATCTGCGATATGCGCGATGGCGAAATTGTCGTAGATGGCACCCGTATTTATGAAAAAGGGCAATTCCTGATTGGCTGAGTCGGCATTACGCAAACGGCACGAACAACGCCAACACCTGTATAGTACTATTCCTCTAGATCGCTTCGATGTGATCATGCTAGTGGCAATGGCAGCGCTGGTGGTGGCGATTGGGGTTGCCATTGCGCGTGGCGACCAGATCGGGTTAGCAGTACAAAACTTTGGCCCGACCCAGAGTGCATCAAGTCGTGCCGCAATCCGGGTCACCTTCGACGATCCAGTGGTCGCGCAAAGTGCCACACTACGGCTGATACTCACGCCGCCTGTACCGGGAAAGATGACTGTCGCTGGAAACCAGATTACGTTCCGACCTGATCAAGCGCTAACTCAGGGTCAAGAGTACACGGTCACGTTAAAGGCAGGGATACAAGGTAGCGCAGGCCGTGCGTTGAAGCGCGATGTGCAGTGGGAATTTCGTATTACACCGCCACGGGTCGTCTATCTTGGCCCGGTAGATAGCCTCGTACAGAATTTGTATCTGCTTGACCCGACTCAAAATAAAGCAGCGGAAGCCTTAACCGCCAGCACGAGAGGGGTAGTTGGTTACGACATCGCCCCCGACGGTGGCAGTATCGTCTATGCCGAATTGCAGGATAATGGGGTGGCAAGCCTGTCATCGTTGGATCTATTGAGTGGCACTTCGCGTCTGATCTATGATTGCAGCGGCGCGACATGTACTAATCCGGTTTTCCGCCCCGATGGCGGCGCAGTGGCCTTTGAGCGCTCGGATCTTAATGTCGGGACGGGAGTCGCGCCCGGTGTACCGCGTGTTTGGGTGCTGGATCTGGCATCCAGTACAGCGAAGCCACTGTTCACCGATAATCAACAGTTGGGTTATGCGCCGCGTTGGTCGCCCGACGGTTCAAAGCTGGCAGTATTCAATAATAATGCTGGTGGTATCTCCGTCCATGACTTTGCATCGGGCAACGATCTAACCATCGCGACAGTGCAAGGCGAAGTTGGGCAGTTTTCGCCGGATGGTAAATGGCTGTTCTTTCCAAAGGTCATTGAGGGCAGCGCAGGCGGTTATGTGACTCATTTTGTACTGGTCGATCTATCGTCGCCGTATCTAGTGCAAACCGATCTCGTGCCAGATAGCGACCCTGCCGACGATAAAGAAGCATCTTGGTTCCCAGACTCTAAACATTTGGTTGTGGCGCGGGTTTCGGGAGGTTCACAAGGACTCGCCGCCCCACAGGTGTTCAGCGTCGAAGTGGGGACAGGCAAAGCGACACCGCTCATCGAAGACCAGTCCTACAGTCAGAGCAATCTGACGATTAGCCCCAGCGGTGATGTCCTGCTCTTGCAGCGCGTTCCACTTTCCAAACCCGGCGCACGCACCGAACTCTGGACATATAGCTTCGCTAGCCACGAACTTAAACAGATCGTGCAGAATGGCACTTTTGCCCGCTGGCTACCCTGAACTGGATAGTGACTGATTATGCTCAACGGTTCTGATTTGGCAGTTGTAGTATTTGGGTTGGCTGCTGCCGCCGCATGGGGTGGCGGCGACTTTAGCGGCGGACTGGCTTCACGGCGTACTAGTGTAACAGGTGTCGTCATTGTTTCTTATACAGTAGGGTTTCTGCTGCTGATTTTCCTTGCGCTGCTGCGATCTGAACCGCTGCCTTCTGGTGCCGACTTATTCTGGGGAATTGCAGCAGGGTTGGCCGGGGTTGTTGGATTAACGGCTTTTTATCGAGCGCTCGCCATCGGACAAATGGGCATTCTCGCTCCGGTGACAGGCGTGTTGAGCGCTGCACTGCCGGTGGCGGCGGGTATTGTCACGCAGGGCTTACCGGGAACTATTCGATTGATCGGGTTCGGGTTGGCACTGATTAGTGTGTGGTTCATTTCACGTTCCGAGGAGCATGAAGGCAAAGGGAGTCGTCCTATAGGGCTGGGACTAGCAATTCTTGCCGGAATCGGATTTGGCGCATTTCTCACGTTAATCGCACAGGTCAGCCCAACGGCAGTGTTTTGGCCTCTGGCGGCGGCACGCGCCGCTTCGATCACGTTTATGCTAATCGTTGCCACCATCAGCCGTCAGAAGTGGATTCCACCGCGTGGGCTGCTACCCTTGCTGGTCTTAGGCGGCTCTCTCGATTCAATCGCGAATGCCTTTTATGTACTGGCAACACAGGCTGGACGCTTGGATGTCGCGGCGGTACTTTCGTCACTCTATCCAGCGTCAACGGTGCTGCTTGCTGCACTAATTCTCAAGGAACGGATGAGCCGCATTCAAATTACGGGCGTTGCCACGGCTCTCATGGCTATCGTATTGATCGTTGCCCATTGAAGCCCGGATTTCCCATCAACTACTCATGAGCAAGAGGATCAAATTTGTGCCATGCAGCGCTTTATACAGCCAATCTCCAGCCCGCAGTACTATGCCAATAATCATTAGGGCAAGTCGCAGCCCAACGATGACAAGCTGCTGCCGCCATAGCAGGCGGGTCATCAAATGTTTGTATTCTGGTGATAGTGTAGAGGCCGATTTTTGATTTTGCATAGCCACAGATCTTCGCAACATAAAAGAGTCGAGATTTTACTCACGGGGCTGGATTCTGCTACCCATCGAAGCGGAGTCGCGGCATAATCAGCACCTCATGTTTAAGGATGATCGGTAAGTTATGCGGGGCTTTCTCTCCAATATTCTCTCGCTGATGATGGGCAATATCTTCACGCTCATCGTGAATTTTGTGTTTTCGCTCGTGCTCGTGCAGCGTCTAAGCGACAACGAATTTGGCTTACAAGCCGCGATTGTCGCCTTCTCAAATATCGTCATGGCACTTGCCTCTATGGGCTTGTTCACCGTTACCTCTCGCGAACTCGCCAATCGCACGCCCGAACAGCAGCATGAGATTTACAACAGTGTTTTTTCGTTGCAACTAGTCATGGCGACGGTAGTTTGTGGCGCGGCAGGAGCGGTAGCGGCCCTGCTTGGCAGTTTCCCCGGTCCGCAGTTTATCATTTTACTGCTTGGCTTGTTTTCATTGGTACTATCCTATGCGCCGATTGCTCCTACCGAAGCTCTACTCATCGTGCGGGGACAGATGTGGCGTATGGCAAGCCTGCAAAGCCAATACGCTTTCTGGTCGTGTCTGGCAGGAATCTTGATCGTATTTCAGGGCGGCGGCATCGGCCCGATCTATATCGCGCTGGCGATCCTCTCGATTGTGACGATCTTGCTATACATGCGGGAAGCGTGGCGGTTGGTTCCCGGCGGTCCGCGCCTCGTGTTCCGCCCCCGCGAATGGGCTTATTATCTCGGAGAGGGATTCCCCGGTGGATTGGGCAGCTTTTTCTTTATCACTACACGCTCAATCGGCACGTATCTTGTGTATACATTTCTGAGCGAAACGCACGCGGGCTATCTAGGCGTGAGCTTTATGTTGATTCAGGCGACTACGCTGATCGTGTGGGTTCCCTATGCAGTCAGCATCTTGCCTGTCATGACCCGCCTATACAGCGAAGCGCGTGACCAGTTGCAGTGGCTTGCCAGCCGTTCGATCACGTGGCTGATGGCAGTCACCCTACCCGTTGCGATAGGCACGACACTACTTGCACCGGAGATTTTGCGCGTGCTAGGCGAGTCGAAGGTTGCCGCTGCCCCGACACTGCGTATCTTTATCTGGACAATTCCGCTAACGGTGCTCGTTGAATTCTTCTTTCGGATGCTGTTGGTTGCTGGACGGCAGCGCGTCTACCTGATCGCAACGGCACTCGGCGCGATCCTGAATATTGGTCTGTGCCTTGTACTGATCCCGCACTACGGCCTCAACGGTGGAGTCGAAAGCGCAGCACTGGCAGCCCTAATCGGTACAGGTGTGATCGCGGTGCTGTGTGGATGGGAAGTACGCAGTTGGCTGCTCCCCCAAGCACGTCCTAGCGATCTACTGCGGCTGAGTCTGGCGTTGATAGGGATGGCATTGGCAGTACAAACCGCTAACGGTCTTTCTGTCTATATGCGGATTGGTATTGGGGCGCTCGTTTACGGGGTGATTGCGCTCGTCTTGGGACTGTTCAGCCTCGGTGATTGGCACACAGCGCGGACGCTCTTTGCTACTGCAACAGCCGACTCATCCAGTAGCCCAATGTAAGACACTTATTCCCGTTTGCCAATACCTGACCCCGGCTGATGCAAGGAAACTTAAGAGTCCCTTACACATATTCCAAGCGCTTAGTTCTTTATCCCAAGGCGTTTCATTTTTTGGTAGTGGTCAAGTGGTAAGTGACGCTTTGCGTTGGAGATTGTATTGAATGATAAACCAGCAAGTGACGAGTTCATGATTAGCCACGGATTTGGAAAAGGACAAGGTTTTACGCACAAAGCGGCTGATGCGTTGACGAAGGATGCCATACCAGCGCTCTTGGTGAGCGGTTAGGCCAGTTTCCTTGCCAACACCATAATGCGTGCGCTGCGGGAAGACAGCCTCGTAAGCTTGCCAGAAATCACTGTAAGACTGACAGCGACGATAGGCACTTGGACTGGCCTCCCACAGCCGACGACAACTGTCGGCAGAACGGTTGCCAAGTACGAAGGCGACAATCTGGCGTGTGCGGCGGCACAAGGCGGTCCACAACCAGACAACGTTGTCCTTGCGTTCAATGAAAGACCCAACTCATCGACTTCCGGCACATCATCGGGTTGCTTGGGCAGCAGACTGTCCAGCAAGCTTGGTAAGCGCTGTACCTAGGCTTGAACCCATTTCATCGCTGTCTGGCGGGCGACACCGTAAGTGCGACTCAACCCGCGTAGGCTGGCCCGTTCTGCATAACTGCGCAGCACATTCTCGCGGCGCTGTCCTATATCGCTTGGTTTTGGCTCCAACACCCGATACGCTCCACAGTCTTCGCAGTGGTACTGCGCTTGACCGACCTTGTTCGTCCCATTCTTGACGATATTCTGGCTACCGCACACCCGGCATTTGGATGTCTTTGTCACTTGAATCATCTTGCCTATTCTGGCTTATCACTTACCACTTCGCCAGAACCCAAAAATCCAGGCGTTGATGGAGTTAGTGTTGAGCAAATTAGAGATGGAACGGTGAATGGTCTCGGTGAGTGTGATCCACCCGGTGGTTGGAAACCCTTCAAATTGAGCCTTGCAACTGGACAACTATTGTTCTAAACATGAATCCTTTTCGTGATGTTTACTAAACGAACATCGCACTTCCCTTAGGCAATCCCAAATTCGTGATTAATTGGGGCTATTTTCTGCAATAATCTCTCAAATACTCAATGCTGTCACAAAACAGCGTGCTCAGTGGTCTTATATGATGAAGATCAGAAGATCAATTGAGTGGTAAGTGAGGCATGATTAAGGAACTACGCATGAATGACAGAGATATAAGTGATATAGACCGAGATACCAATCAGTTTGAGACCTATCGCCCGCTGATGTTCTCTATCGCCTACCGAATGCTTGGCAGCGCGACGGAAGCCGAGGATATTGTGCAAGAGGCGTATCTACGCTATCAAGCTACCTCGTCGGCGCAGATTGTGTCCTATAAGGCATTCCTGAGTACCGTCGTCACACGGCTGTGCCTGAATAACCTTCAATCGGCGCACAGCCAGCGCGAAACCTATATCGGCCCGTGGCTGCCGGAACCTGTCCTGACCGAAACAGATGAGACATTCGCACCAGTCCAACAGGCAGAATTGCACGAGTCACTGTCGATTGCGTTTCTGGCACTGTTGGAACAGTTAACCCCACTTGAACGCGCCGTTTTTCTGCTGCGTGAGATTTTTGACTACGACTACATAGAAGTTGCGGAGATCGTTGGTAAAGAGGAAGCCGCCTGTCGCCAGATGTTCAGCCGCGCCAAAAAACACATTGCCGAACAACGCCCGCGCTTTAAGGCTACCCCGGAAGCACATCGTCAGTTGCTAAACCAGTTCATTCAGACGGTAAACACAGGTGATTTGGACGGCTTGATGCAACTGCTGTCGCAGGATGTCATCATGTGGACTGATGGTGGTGGCAAGACACGCGGTGCAGCCCTTCAACCCCTGCGCGGACGCGAAGCTGTTGCCAAATTTGCGATGGCATCGATACGCCTAGTACCAGCAAATTTTTCTGTTGAGGTGTCTGAAGTGAATGGCGAACTGGCCATTATAAGACGTGAGGGCGATAGGGCACTCGTTGTACTGTCTATCGCTGTTGATCGAGGACACATCGCTGAAGTACACGTTATCGGCAACCCCGACAAATTGAACTGGGTAAGCGGTGCAACACATAACGTGGTGCATGACTCGAATGGTTCGGATGAGGTGACACTATGAAACTAATCGTATTTGGCGCGGCAGGGGGAATCGGGAAACATGTCGTTGAACTGGGACTTGCCACAGGCCATGAGGTGACAGCAGTGGTTCGTCGGCCTGCCGCCGTGACGATCCAGCATAAGAACCTTAACGTGATCCGGGGCGATGTCCTTGATCCAGCGACCATCAGTCAGCCAATCGCCGGACAAGATGTCGTGATTTCAACGGTTGGTATCGCACATGACGCGCCGACCACCGTTTATTCAGAAGGCGTCGCGAACATCATGCGGGCGATGCAGGCGGCTCACGTCCGCCGCTTGTTCTGTGTTTCCGCCAGTGGGCTTGAGCCGGGGCCACTGTGGCAGCGGTTGATTGCCAAACCGATGCTATGGCAGTTCTTTAAGCATTCCTACAGCGATCTAGTTCGTATGGAAACTGTTGTCAAGGCCAGTACTCTCGACTGGACAATTGTTCGCCCACCGAGGCTCACCGACGGCCCGCGACTAGGGCAGTATCACTCCAGCGTAAACACGCACCTAGCCCGATGCTGGAATATCTCCCGCGCTGATGTGGCGGACTATATGCTCAAGCATCTTGATGACTCGGCGACCTACTGTGGAATCGTCGAAGTTGCCTATTAGGGTCTTATGGTAGATCGGGAAAGCGAACGCCTTGATTTGGAAGAAGTCAGGA
>JBDTVG010000170.1:0-25709 GCA_040007395.1 Chloroflexota bacterium | reverse complement strand
ATCGGATGGAGATTATTACTTTGTCGGGTTATACCGAACAGGAAAAGCTCCAGATCGCCCGCCGCTATCTGGTTCCGCGCCAGATCCGCGAAAGCGGCTTGCGTGGCAGCGAAATCCAGATCACGTCCGAGGCGCTGCAACTGCTCATCCGTGACTATACCCGCGAAGCAGGGGTGCGAAATCTGGAACGGGTGATCGGCAGTTTGGCTCGCAAAGTAGTGACAAAAGTGGCAGAAGGCACAACCACTAAGACACGTATTACACCGCCGCAGGTTCACAAGATTTTGGGGCATTCACGCTTTGGCTATCGCGAGGAGATCAGTGATCGCACCGATATAGCAGGCGTGGCTACCGGTCTCTCGGTGACAGCGATTGGTGGCGATATTCTGTTTATCGAAGCGACACAGATGCCGGGTGGCAAAGGCTTTCAATATACCGGGCAGCTTGGCGATGTTATGCAGGAAAGCGCCCGTGCCGCCTTTAGCTACATCCGGTCACAAGCGGATTCACTGAATATTCCCGCCGACTATTTCGAGAAACATGATATTCACCTGCATGTCCCAGCGGGCGCAGTTCCCAAAGATGGCCCCTCGGCAGGGGTGACGATGGCGACGGCATTGGCCTCTCTGCTCAGTAATCGCCCGGTGCGGAGCAGCGTTGCGATGACTGGTGAGATCACACTGCGTGGTCAAGTGCTGCCCGTTGGCGGGATCAAGGATAAGGTGCTGGCGGCTCATCGACTTGGTATCAGGACGGTGATCTTGCCTAAGCGCAATGAACCCGACCTTGAAGAAATTCCGCCGGAAGTCCGCAAAGATATGAAGTTTATTCTGGCAGAACGGGTTGATGATGTATGGCAGGCGGCGTTGGCTCCGGCGCTCATTGCCAAACCATAAGGTGTTGTTTCCGAAAATGGCACAAAAGACGATCAGGCGTACACTTGATCGCTAACTGTAGATAACCAGATAACAGTTTTGCAAAACAGGTTCTCAAAATGGAGGGGCACCAAAATTGCCGAAAGTAATGATTGTCGATGACGACAGAACCACCGTGACGCTGCTTAAAACGCTGCTGGAACTGGATGGATTCGATGTCGTTATCGTGCCACGCGGATCGATGGTGCTAGAAAAAGCCCATCAAGAATCGCCCGACGTTTTTTTGCTGGACTACCATCTGACCGATATGGACGGGACGCAGGTCACGCAAATACTGCGGGCAGATACCCAGTTTAAGCATACCCCTATCGTGATGGCATCGGGCTTAAATGTCGAGGATGAGGCCAAAAAGGCCGGAGCCAACGTATTTCTCGTTAAGCCCTTTGAACCGGGCAATCTTGCCAAAATATTTCAAAAATTAATTGGTTAAAACTTGAACGTATTCTGCATCAGGGTTGGGTAACGACGAACGAGAGTTTTCTGTGCCAGTAAAAACAAAGAAGGCAAAGATGCAGTGGTTCCGCATCGATCTGCATTTACACACCCCCAGTTCCGCAGACTATCAGGAAACCGAAGTCAGCTATCTGGATATTCTGCACCGAGCCGAGATGCGCGGCCTCGATATTATCGCATTCACCGATCACAATACTGTCGCGGGCTATCAGGCCATGTTGACCGAGATCGAGCAGTTGGCGATGCTCGAACGGTTGGAGCGTGCTACCCCCGACGAAATGCGTCGCCTTGCCGAGTATCACCGCCTGCTGGACAAAATTTTGGTACTGCCCGGTTTTGAGTTCACGGCGACTTTGGGCTTTCACATACTGGGCATCTTTTCGCCAGAGATGCGCCCCCGCCAGATCGAACATATTTTGTTAAGCCTGAACATCCCGCCCCCGGCACTCGATGAAGGGTCTAGCAATGTCGGTGCGTCGGCGGATGTGTTAAGCGCTTACCGGGCGATCAACGAGGCGGGCGGTGTTGTCATCGCCGCGCACGCCAATTCGGGGCATGGAGTCGCCATGCGTGGCTTCGACTTTGGCGGGCAGACCAAGATCGCCTACACGCAAGACCCACATTTGCATTGTCTGGAAGTAACCGATCTGGATCGGCGGGGACGGGTAACGACTGCCAAGTTCTTCGACGGAACCAAGCCAGAATACCCGCGCCACATGCGCTGCATTCAGGGTTCCGACGCTCACCGCTTGACGAAAGATCCGCGCAGCGAGAAGAATCTTGGCATTGGAGACCGTCCTACCGAAGTGCTGCTGCCAGAACGCACCTTTGAGGCGCTCCTTGAAATGTTCCAGAGCAACGATTTTGCCCGTTCGCGGCCTTATCGCGGCGGCGGCAAGGATGCCTTCGATTATGTGCAGGCGGCGCGTGAGGAAGGCGAGAGCATTGTCCAGTCCTTTCACGAGTCAATGACTCGGACAGGTGGACATCTCTATACGATCTTGGCGGACGTATGCGCGTTGGCGAACACCAATGGTGGCACGATCTATATTGGCGTTGCCCCTGATCCAACGACACCACCTGTCGGCGTAGACAAGATTGCTGAGAACAGCGAACTGCTCCGCGATGAGCTTTCCAAGAAGATGATCCCGCCCCTCGACGTGATCATCGATGCGCTGGAAACTCAGGGCAAAAAGGTGATACGGATACGAGTGCCACGCGGCGACGATCCGCCGTATGCTATCGATGATAATAAGATTTACGTGCGCGACGAAGCTGAAACTAATCTTGCCGTGCGCGATGAGATTGTGCGACTGGTACAGCGCAACACCGCCCGACCCGATGATATGCCGCTCAATGTGCCGTCACTTTCCAGCAGGCCACAGGATAATATCGAGACCGCCGAAGATAACCCCACTCCCCTTGAGAATGGCGAAATGGTTGAATCCGGCGCAGAGTATCCAGAAGATACCGCTGCGAGTGAGGGTGAAGAACTCCCTAGCGAAGGACAACCTAAGAAGTCGCGGCGGCGAGTCTCCAAAACCGCCCGTGAGAAGCCGATCCTATCCGGTGCGCCGCGTACAGGTGTTGAAATTATGGGGACGGAAACACGTAAGGGCGAGAAGTACCATATCATGCGCGATCTGCGGAACGGCAATATCGTCAAGAACGTGACGCGATCTTCGGCGCGGCGGCTGTGGCACTATGCGATTAGCGAACGCGAAGGCAATCCAGTTGACTCGGCGCAGGTACAGTGGGTAGGCGACTGCGGATTGTGGAAGCGCTACAAGCGCGGCGGGGTCGTGCGCTACGATCTGGTACAGCGCGATAACGGTGCGGTGCGCGTCTATTATGGCGTGACCGAGGACGGGATGCAGGGTGAATGGCAGCAGTTTATCACCGATGAAGCGCTCGATGAAGACGAACCGGGCGCAGCCGCCGAGTTAGAGTAGCCAATTTCAAACAAGCATGGTCAGCCTCTTCAGCGGACAACGCAGGCATTGTCCCTACACGATTTACGCCTTAATGTAGGGACAGGGCCTGCCCTGTCCGCCTACCCTACCTATGCCTGCCGCGTTCGGTGAATGATTCAAACCTTACGACAAGACCTGTTTCCAGATCGCGTTGAGCACCTGCAACGCCGTCAGATTGCGAATGTTATAGCCGTACACCAGATTGGCGGGCGTGAAGCTGCCCGTCGCGCCATTCGCCGGAGCCGAAGGATGCACGCCATCGCTGCTGATCCCCTGATTAGGCGCGTTAACCATTGTCGACCAGTAATCCCACAGCGGGATCTGATATTCCACCGCAATACCGCGAATAATGGTATTCCACTGATCGACCTTCGCGTTATTCACGGGATCGAGCCGCTTGGGGGGAATCGTGCTGATGACGGGCAAAATCCCCATGTTGATTGTGGTGTCTAACAAGCGGTGTAGATTCTTCGTGTAATCCGCCGGGGCGACATCAGATGAATCGTTGGTGCCGATCATGATCAGCGCAACGGCAGGCTTGACGCGGTTATATTCGCACAGCAGACATTGTTCGCTGCCACACGGATCGCTCCACGCTGGCAAAAAGAGCGTATCGGCTTTCCAGCCGGGGCCAGCCGCCAGCGATGGATTGGCGAACGAATTTCCGACGCGGGCAGTTTGCTGCGAGAAAAACTGGATCACGGGCAACAGTTCGGCACTGTACGCGGCAAGATCATATTGCCCCTGCCCAATGGGGGTCAAGAACGACGGCGAAAACGTGATGCTATCGCCCACCTTCGAGAACACGTTGGTGCGTAAGCCGAGCGCCTTACCTTTCAGAAAAATCTCTTTGGCGCGGGGCGTGATATTCGAGATTATCCCGGTGTTACCGCCGCTTGTCCCCGTAACAGGTCGCCAGCGCAGCGCATCGAAAGCCAATTCCAATCCCGGCTCAAATGTCCAGTCGTTGAGATAGATAACCCCGGCTTCCTTCGCCGCTGCATCGATCTGAAACGTGCCGATCATCGCCCATTCGTTGTTGTAGTAGGTTTGCGGCAGCGTCGTGATCACTTCGGTGGGCGCGTTCTTGACCCCATGCAGTTTGTAGCGTGCCTTGCCCGTCGTGGCGTGAGTGGTCGGTATAAACGCTTCAATGGTGTACCAGCCGCTTTGCTTGATCTGAGGGTCCCACCGCGCATAGACATTGGCTACGCCATCGTTGGTACTGTGATATTTGCCTATGCCGCCTATCGTATTTTGATAGGTTTGGAAAGTCGCCAGCGCCGGGGCGACCCCTTGATAAGCGCCGTCGGAATAGCCCGCTCCACCACCGACGACGGTAATCGTTGGGCCGTAGGTCGGCGTGCTGCCATCTGCACCGGGTGGCACAGCGCCAACCGAGCCATCCATATTGCGGTTAATCGCGGCAAAATCACCCGGCTGCATCTGCCCGTAAACCCAATAGCTGACTCCCACCGACTTATACGTGTTGATTGCCAGAGTCCGCGCCCGGTCAATGCTACCCGCATCCGTGCCATAGCCTTCCAAGATCGGGAACAGTGGACGGTTATAGCCTGCCCACGCTTTATACCCCTGATCGAGCGCGACTTCCGGGGTAACGCCAAAAGTCACCCAATACAATTGTAGATGTACGCTGTTGACAAACGGGAACCACTCATCGGCAAAGATCGTCGCCATGTGCTGAGGCCGAGGATCAACCGCCATACCGATGTGGAACGCACCGGGAATTGCCGCCCGGATGCGGGTCATCAGCGGACGAACTCCCGCTTTGCCCCCCGCCCAAAAATTAGCATATGGCTCCACATCAAGAATCATCGAGCGCACGCCGGGGACTTTGCACGCCTGTGTAATCACGTTGGCTTCGGCATCGATATTGAGGCCGCGTGGAACACACCACGCATGGAACTCAAGGCCGTACTTTTGCAGCGTCGTGACCCACCGACCAATCGCGGCTGGCCCATCGATTGCCATTGACGCTTTCGTGTCGAATTTTGCCATCCAATCGCTGCCATCACTGGTCTTGACAAACACCTGACTCACGGCAGGCGCAGTGCGGCGGAGCTTTTGCGCCAACTGGTCAATTGTTGCTTCTGGGACACTCTGACCCTTGTGAACCCACACCGCTATCTCGCTGTCATAGGGCGTAATAATCGTTGCCATGTTTTATAATCACTTTACTCATAAAAAAATTCCGCTACCGTAGATAATCTTAGCCCCGCTGTCGCGCTGTGGCAAAATAGCAAAATGTATTTTAGGGAAGCTATATCTTTGAGGCACCGCAGCGGGACGGCACACAGGCCGTCCCCTACAGGATATTTCGTAGGGGAGACCCTATGTGGTCTCCCGCGAGTTGATCGTGTAACCGCGCTGAGAATGGTTAGCGACTCGCTTGGGGCAGTGTCTCCGTTTCGGGGTTGGGGACAGGTCGAAGCAGAGTCAATCTATCCATGAACTCCCAGCCTGCGACCCCCAGAAAAGCGGTGGCATAGACTGCAAAATAGATCGTGAACGACGGCGCGATCTGGTAGGAAAGCAGCGCGGCGGACAGTGCATACAACCCAAAGCCGATCTCCCACCACACATCACTGCCCGTCAAAGCGCTATAGTGACTGCGCTGCCATTGTCGGCTTTGTTGGCTTGAATTGCCGTCGAGGTGGAATTTGGGTGTGCGCTTGAACTCGCTCGGTTTGCCGACGAGTGCCCCAATCGAGGCGCGGCTGTTATTGACCGCCATGCCGCTGGCAAACAGCGTCAGGAACGGAAAGTATAGACTGCGTTCGACCCAATCGTAGTACAGCGCCTGTTGACCCAACATGCACAGCAGCGGAGCGCCTAAGCCCATGATACCCACCGGTGCAATGGACAAGTCGATCAGCGAGTGGGTCAGGATCATCAGCGGCGTTAACAGCAGGGTCAGCAGCATCACGGGCTGGATGGCATATTGAAACAGTTGCAGCAGACCCATGATCCGTTGGCGAAGACTGAGGTTCGAGTGTAGCAGCGGGTTCGCCAGTTTGAGCAGCACTTGAGTCGAGCCTTTGGCCCACCGTGATTGCTGCTGGCGGTAGGCCGCCATCTGCGCCGGAACTTCGCCGGGGACAACGACATCGCGCACAAAGATAAACCGCCAGCCTTTGATCTGGGCGCGATAGCTCAGATCAAAGTCCTCGGTGAGCGTGTCGGTGTGCCAGCCGCCCGCATCCTCAATGCAGCGCCGCCGCCATAACCCGCAGCTTCCATTGAATGGAAAGATCAGGTTTCCGGCGAAACGTGCATACTGCTCAACGGCGAAATGGCTGTCAATGGCTAACGCTTGGCTGCGCGTTAGCAGGTTATCGGTATCGTTTAAGTGTCCCCACCGCGCCTGCACCACGCCGATACACTCGTCGGTCAGGAAATACGGCACTGTTTTTCGCAAGAAGTCTGGCTGTGGGACGAAATCGGCATCGAAAATCGCCACAAATTCGCTCTGAGAATGGCACAATCCATTTGCCAGCGCTCCGGCTTTGTAGCCAACACGATCTGTACGATGGATCAGGTCAATCGCTAAACCTTCGGTTTGAAGCTGTTGAATACGTGCCTGAATCAGTTCGGTTGTGTCATCAATCGAATCGTCCAGCACTTGAATTGTCAGACGATCATGCGGGTAATCCAAGGCTGCCGCCGCCTCGATAATCCGGCGGGCAACATAGCGTTCGTTGAATAGCGGCAGTTGTACCGTAACGGTAGGGAGTTTATCGGCGGCAATCTCTGGTAGGGGTGGCAGCGCGTTGTTGCTGGAACGAAGGGGATAATGCCGGATATAGGTATATAAGACGTATATCTGACCTGTAGTATACAGGATGAGGGTCGTGATACAAGCTAAATATACAATCCGAAGGAAAATAACGGCGAGTGCCAACAACATCCACAACCTTTCGCGTCCACAGCCCATGATCCAAACCGAGCCGGGAACTCGTGCCAGATGGAGGTGCTAATCCAACGAAACCACAACGTAACCGCTTTTGCCAGCCAAACACACAAAGTCTGTATGGCACAGGCTGACTAGCTTACCACAAGATCGCAGATTTTCGCATGAAAGTGTCGCATTATAACATCGTTAGCACTGCTCAAGTATCCAGCACAAATACGCCGGACTGCTATAATGTGAGTCGTGTTAGCAGATTGCATCGTCCGGTTCAGTTGAAGAAAAGCGACTATTGACCTCATCGATTCCGAAAACTCAAGAGAGTGGGCCGTCGCCATATTTCGAGCGGCATGTCGCCCGCCTGCTGGTCATCCTCTACTACTGCGGGCAGCCGATCAACACGCTGCTCGAAGGTGAAACTCGCCAGATCGACTCGCTCACGCGGCTGCAATTGTTCGACTTTTGGGTACGCGAACCGGGGCATCTGGCGCTGGCCCTGCTACGATCCTTTGGTTCTGCGCCGGAACGAGTCGAGGAAACCAACCCGAACGTCCGTGAAGCGATCCAGCGAATGCTCAAGGACAATCAGGCGGATGTGCGGCGCGTGAAATTGCCCAACGCGACACACTCTCACTTGGAAGACCTCGACTTCAGCTTGAGCTATCTCACCGCCCGCCACCTGCTCAGTGATCGACCCTCGTTTGCCCGTTCGCGCCAGTTTACGCATCAGGTCGTGCTGGAAACGCCCGGAGTCGAGTTTGTGCAAAAGATTCTGAAATCAGCGCCAACCTTCGAGTGGTATCGCTTGCAAAGCGAACTCGTGGCGGCGAACTTCAACCGCTTGGAACACTACGATCTGGCGATGATGAGCTATCTCGCGCCCGATCTCAATCCGGCGATTGCCGCGACTTTGCCGCTCATCCCGTATATCCGCACTCGCTACGAACAGACTTTTGGAGACCCAGCGCATGATGCTGTCGTTTGAAAAACTCATTCAGGAAACTACGCAAACCCTCGCGCCGACCAACCCGGCGATTACCGAAACGTTGGTGCGCGATGTACTGACCGATGCCGGGATCGATGACAGCTTGCGTGATACCGCCCCCACGCCGCAAGGTCGCCTCATCGTGCATGGCGTAACGATTATTGGGCAGAAGGTCAACGGCGATGGCGTGCTTGAGCCGTTCCAGTATCAGCGCAAACTCGGTACTGGATTGTGGGCGTGGGTCGGCAGCAACGGTACAGGAAAATCAACAATTCTGAATTGTATCTTATGGGCGATCACGGGATCGGACAGCGGCATTCCCAAACGTATCCGCCCTTGGCTGCATGATATTCTGGTGGAGTTTTCGGTGGGCGAAGCCCAGTTCACCAGCCATATTATCCGTGCCAACGATGGCGTAACGGGCGGCATCTATCACGGCTTCGTCGGCCTGAACATGATCGATCTGGGGACGGCACAACCGTTTACGCTGTTCGCCACTCGCGACGAAATGCGCGAGGCGATTGACCTGTTCTTCATGCAGCAGCTTGGTATTACCACCCTGCGCTGGACTGCTCACAGTGGCGAAAAAGACGATCCCGATCTGCACGCGCACAGCACCACATGGCGTACCTACGCTCACGCCATTCATATTGACGACGACTCCTATGATCACCTGATCATCGATCCGATGAAAGGCTATGGGCGGCAAGATCGCAAGATCCTTGAAATGATGCTGGGCATCGAGCAATCGCGCACTGTTGCCGAGATTCAAGTGCAAGCCGATTTCGCCAAAGAGGCCTACGGACGGGCGCGGTCACGGGTCAGCGGCAAGCGCTCCAACGTGACTGATCAGATCGCCGCGTTGGAACAGGAAAGCCGTCAGGTGCAGCAGGCGCTAGCTACCGTCGAAGTGCCGCAAACTCCCGTCGAATCGGATAATTCGTTTGTGGCTTTGCGCGAACGCCGCGCAGCGACACTTGCCGAACAAAACCAGTTGATCGAGGAGATCGCGGCGCTGGATGCACAGCAGGCCGGACTCGAACGGAACATGCTCGAAGTCGAACGCGAAAAGGTTGCTTTGCGCGAACAAGGCGAAGTCGAATATCTGGTCAACAGTTTGGTCGTCACCCGCTGCCCGCACTGTGAGTCGGCGGTGAACGACCAGCAGCGCATGGCGACAGAGAAGCAGCAGCAAACCTGCCACGTCTGTTCACAGCCCATCCAGCGGGCGCGTATTCAGGGCGACATCCGCACTATTCTCCGAGAACGCGATCAGGATCTTGCGTCGCTGCGGGCGGTGTTGAAGCGTGTCCAGCAAGATATTGTGGATCGCGAAAATCGATTAGATGTGGGTCAAGATGAAGCGGCACGGTTAGGCCGTGAACTTGAGACGAACGTCAAGCAAGCCCGCGAAGGATTCAGCACGACCTACGCTAATTTGCTGGTGCGTAAGGGTCAGATCGATGGACAGCTTGAGCAGTTACGGCGCAGCCTTGCCGAAATGGACGCGGAACAGAACGAGGTCGAGACGGCAGCCCGCTGGCACTTGATTCTGCAAACTGCCGCCGAGATTGCCGACGAGTCGGTATTCGCCGTCTACGAAAATGCGTTCGCTCAATTGGGCGATCTCGTAGTTCAACTTGCTACCCAGTTCGGGGTGCCCGATCTCGAAAAGGTGATCATCGATGAGAAGCGCTACGTCAAGCTCTATCAGGGCGGGATGCAGATCGGACACAACGATCTCGCCCGCAGCGAACGGGTCAAGTTTAAGGTAGCTTTCCATCTGGCCTTGATGCTGCTGCAAGTGCGGAACGGGCTAGGCCGCCACCCCGATTTTTTGATCATTGACACGCCCGGTACTGCCGAAATCGACGAGGCCGATCTTGTGGCAATGACCAAGGATCTCGCCCGCATTCATACGGAGTACGGCGGCGTGGTACAGATTATCGTGGCAACCGCCCGCCCCGAAGCCCTGCAAAATCTGCCGCCTGAACTCACCGCAACGGCTATGAATGGGGCGTTTTTCTAGGATGACTCACCTTACGCAGCCCTCACCCAAAGGGTCAACTATCTGGCGTTCGCTCATTTGGCCTACGCCTTCATTGCCTTATGTGCAGCGGGGATTTTTAAATGAACATGATGAATAACTATACGATGTTCGCTGAACAATCTATCGCGTTTTCCTGCTGGAACCGCGAAAAGTCCAAGACAGTCGAAATCCAACTCACGGTGCGAGTCGAAAACTCGGCTGAACAGTTTGTCGCTGTCTCGACTGAGTTACTGTTTGAACCGCAACTCCCTGAGGCATTCCAGGATAGGCTTCATCAACGGCTATATGATGGAGTACATGGCGGAATCGCAATAGCTATTCCCCATTTACCCCTCCCATCCACTGGAATCACAGTCAAAGTTCTCCAACTACGTCTATCGCCCCCACTGGACAGTTTCGTGCTCGACGACGAGATTGATTCGCTTGGCAATATTCTTGAGACACAAATGATGGGTATTGTGGCTGGTCTGTGGTCTGGGATCCTAAACCTTGGTTGACCCAATCACGCTTGATTTTTCGGAGAGGGATTTAGGATGAGGATGTGTAACGTGAGTAAATAATCTAAACAAGGTGATTGCGGACACGTTATAATTGTGGTCTTTTTAACCAATGGGTAATGCTGCTCGATGAAATTGGGGTTGATCGCGGATATTCACGCCGACTTTGATGCGCTGACTTTGGCGCTTGATCTCTTACAAAAAGAAGGCGTAGACCAGATCGTCTGTGCAGGCGATGTGGTCGGCAAAGGCCCGAAAGGTCAAGCGGTGGTGCAATTGCTCGAAACAAAGGAGATTCCGTGTATCGCCGGGAATCATGATCGTAAAATGCTGCGGCGGGCTACTGCCGACGAACAGACACTGACCTTTCTGAAACAGCTTCCCGCGACACGATCCTTTACTTGGGAAGGTCGGCGGGTGTTGGTGGCACATGGCCTACCGTGGAGCGATGAGCTTGGACTGTTTCCGTTCAGCGAACGCCATGTGTTCAAGCGAGTCGCCCACGAAGCCCACGCCGATGTCGTGATCCTCGGTCATACGCATTTGCCGCTGATGGCGCAGATCGACAACGTGTGGATCTGCAATCCGGGGTCGGTGTGCAGCACTTATAAAATTGGCAGCCATAGCTGCGCGACCCTGACACTCCCAGACTGTACCTATCGCGCCCTGAATCTGGGCAGTGGGCGATCTCTCTGGGTGCGGGCGATCCGCTTTAGACGCTAAGTGAACCGAGTAGCTCATGCGACGTTTTATCCTGCTATGTACCTTGATTCTTTTCGCGTTGGCAACAACACAGATTAGTCGCCATGCGATCTTGTTTTCAAGCGCTGACGCGACAGGCGAACCAACACTAAATCCGACGGCCTCACCCACATGGGTCGCCACGCCGCAAGGGGCACTTGGTCCTTTTAACTTTGCCGCCACTATCAACCCCCTGACTGGGCTAGCCGTCGATGATCCAGCCGCACTGCAACGCCGTCCATTGGCAGTCAAGATCAGCAATGCGCCAGCGTTGGTGCGTCCACAAGCTGGAATCGGAGAAGCCGATCTAGTCTTTGAGCATCTGACCGAAGGCAAGCTAACGCGCTTTACGGCGGTATTCTGGACGCATACGCCGCCGCGTGTTGGCTCGATCCGTAGTGCGCGTCTGATCGATCTGGAGATCGCTCGGATGTACGACGCGATCTTCGCCTTTAGCGGCGCGAGTAACGGCGTGCGCGACAAGATTTTCAACAGCCCTTTCGCGGATCGAGCGCTCGAAGGGGTCACGGTGGGGCCGCCGCTGTTCTATCGCGATGACACGATTGAGGTTCCGCATAACTTGTTTGGCAGCCCCGCCGCGATGTGGACTCGCGCCAGCGCCAAAGGGTTCAACACGCCGCCATCGAATTTAGGCGGGATGCTGTTCAGCCCCACACCGCAGCCGATAGGTACTTCCGGTACAAAGATCATCGTGGACTATGGCCCGACAGATGCCGAATGGCGTTATGACGCGACCACTCAGCGTTATGCCCGTTGGACAGAAGGCCAGCCACACTTCGACGCGAACACGAAAATGCAGGTTACGTCCGCTAATGTCGTGCTGCTGTATGCGTGGCATCAGTACGATTACAACATTGTCGAGAGCGAGTTTCAGGGCAGCAAAAGCTACTCGATTGAGATCCAACTATGGACGCTTGGCCCTGCGTTGGTCTGTCGCGATGGGCAGTGCGTCAAGGGTTTGTGGAATCGCTGGGACAAAGCCGATATGTTGTCTTTCTGGACAGAGGAGCATCAGCCGATCTATCTGAAACCGGGCAATACGTGGTTCGAGGTCGTCAATCTGCCCGATGCGCCGGATCTTCAACAGACGATTACCGTTCAGTGAGTCACGTTATGCATCCTCACCCTAAGTCCCTCTCCACTGCGTAGAGAGGGGCTTCAATACAATGTCATTTTTCCCCTCGTCGCGCTTTTAAGGGTAGGTATTTCTAGAAATGCAGGGCCGCGCAGGCGACGGCCCCTACAATATATGGTTTCGATGTAGGGGTCGGGCCTGCCCGACCCGCTGAATTGATCAAATACCTACCCTTGAAAGCCTCTCCTGCGGGAGAGGGGCAAGTGGTGAGGGCTATGCAAGGTCAGTTAATCACGGTAGCTCGTTATCGGTGGGATCGAAGGTGTAGCCGATTCCCGGCACAGTGGTGATCAACTTCGGTTCGCGCGGCGAGGGTTCGATCTTGGCACGTAGGCGGCTGATCAGACTCTTGAGTAGGTTGCGATCCCCTTCTCCGGTATAGCCCCATACCTTTTCGATGATCATTTCGGCAGTCAGCACATGGCCTCGATTAAGCATCAGGCTGTACAGTAGGCGAAATTCCAGATTGGTCAGTTGGCGAACTTGCTGGTCAGGTAGCGTGACGGTATGACGTTCCGGGTCAAGGCTAAGATCGGCGGCAACCAGATTGGGCACCACCGTATTTTGGATAACTCGCGTTCGTCGGATGCGGGCGTTGATATGCGCCAGCAGCATTTGATAACTGTAGGGCTTTGCCAGAAAGTCATCGATCCCGGCTTCGTAGGCGTTAATCACATCATGTTCGGGCCAAGGATTTGCCAGCAGCATGATCGCTATCGTCGATTTGCCGCGAATGGTTTCAATGAGCCGCAGCAGCGCCGAGTCAATGGTATCGTGGTCGAGGATCAAAACATCAGTGGCAAAGTCGGCCCACGTCTGTTCGGCCTGTGCATGGTCGATAATGCTCTCGACGGTGTAGCCTTCTTGGCGAAGGATCAAGGCAATGATATTCAATGACCGAACATCTTCGCCGATAATCAGAATATTCACCCACCCACCCCTGTTCAGCTTTGAGTCTTCGATGCCTCGATCATAATGTGCGGCGCGGATACTGGCAATCGGCTGATTGCTGTAAGCTGCGATTGTCAGTAATGACCCCACCCTAAATCCCTCCCTGCAAGCGAGGAGGGACTTTCAGAAACGTATGGCTCCCCTTCCATCGCTTGCGGGGAAGGGGCTGGGGTTAGGGGTTAACACGCCGCCGATCATTTTTTTGGCAGTTTTCGATATACTATGGGCAGCGCCACATAAATCATTGGATAACGTCGTCATGTCCAAACTGTTCATTAGCTACAGCCGCACTGATGAAGCTTTTGTCCGCCGCCTCGCCGCCCATCTGGACAACTTGGGCGTGGATATTTGGCTGGATGTCGAGGACATTCCCGCCGGGATGAAGTGGAGTACCGCGATCCAAGAAGGCTTGCGATCCTGCGATCTCATGCTGCTGATTCTGTCGCCGGACTCAATGGCTTCCATCAATGTCGAGGATGAATGGCAGTATTATCTCGACAGGAAAAAGCCGATCATCCCGATCTTATTGCGTCCGGCTGATATTCATTTTCAACTGACCCGTATTCAATATATCGACTTTCACAAGCAGCCTTACGATCAGGCAGTCGAGAAACTTCACAAGGAATTAGGCCGCCACAAGATTAGCCTGCAACCGATCCCAACTCAGCCGTTAGTATCTACACCTACCCGCCCGCGATCCATTGACCTGCTGCCCCAACCGTTTGCGTGGATCGAAATTCCGGGTAAAGGATACAGCATTGCCAAATATCCAGTCACGAATGACCAGTTTCGATTGTTTGTTGAAGCAGGTGGCTACGGTAATCCCAACTGGTGGACGAAAGTTGGCTGGGCACAGCGCGAAGAAAAGGATTGGACACAACCACGCTTTTGGACAGACACGAAATGGAACGACAAAGAACAACCCGTTGTCGGCGTATCGTGGTACGAGTCAGTGGCATTTTGCCTGTGGTTGAGCGACGTGACGGACGAGAAGATTATGCTGCCGACAGACGACCAATGGCAGTATGCCGCGCAAGGCGATGACAGCAGAGCCTATCCTTGGGGCAATGACTGGGATTGTGAAAAGTGCAATAACTCGGTAAAGCCTTGCAATAGCAATGTGACAACCCCCGTGTGGCAGTATGAGGGCAAAGGCGACAGCCCATTCGGGGTGGTTGATATGGCGGGTAATGTCTGGGAATGGTGCTTGACTGATTACGAGGATAAATCAAACAATTTTGATAGAGATGCTAAGTATCGTGTGCTGGGGGGCGGTTCTTGGAACTACGTCCTTACGAATCTCTTCCGCTGCGATGCCCGCTTCTGGGATACCCCTCTCAACGGGAATTACGATATTGGGTTCCGTCTTGCTGCCTTGCCCTCTCTTAATCGTGTTCTGACATCCTGATTTCTGTATTTCTGATCTTGGTGGGTGTGTGGGGGCGAAGCCCTCACGGGTTCGGCGCGGAGCGCCCCGCGAAAAAATGGAGATTGGCGCACAGGCAATCGACCCCACCCTAAATCCCTCCCCGCAAGCGAGGAGGGACTTTCAGAATCGTCCGGCTCCCCTTCCATCGCTTGCGGGGGAAGGGGCTGGGGGATAGGGGTCAATGCCCACCTCGACCAATTTGAGGCGATTGCCCAACCGTATTCCCCAGAGCAAACGCATCAAATCAAAAACGGGAACAATTGACCTCCCCCCAGCGCCCTCTCCGCACGCAGCGAGGGGGAGTCAAGCCATTTTGGAAGTCCCTCTCCATGAGGGAGAGGGATTTAGGGTGAGGTCAATTTTGAGGCGTTTACCCTGCCTGCTTCCCGGCAATAGTTGAGCCGTGACGCGCAATGTTGTAGAGTGGAGGCTGCTTTTTGCTCACAAAGAGGATTAAATCGCGATGATCGCAAACGATTTACCGCAAGGCATGACGCGCAATACGATTTCGCTGCTGCTTGGGCATCCCGACCCGGCAACCGTGTTCACGCCAGAACTACACGAGGCGATGCAGAGTGTGCTCAATCAACCGCAAGCGTATAAGGCGCTGCAATATGGCCCTGAACAAGGCACACCCGGTTTGATTAGCTACCTCGTTGACAAGGTAAACCGTGAACAAGATCTGGCACTGCAACCTGCGAATATGATGCTGGTGGCAGGCTCGACTCATGCCATCGATATGATCGCCCGCCTATTTACGAAACCCGGCGACATCGCGATTGTCGAGGCTCCGAGCTATGTCGATGCGCTGCACGTCTTCCGCGATCAGCAGATTGAGCTTTGTTCAATTCCGATGGACGAACACGGCCTGATCGTTACCGAATTAGCGACACTACTGGCGCAACTGAAATCGGAGGGGAAAACGCCGCGTTTCCTCTATAGTGTGCCGAACTTTCACAACCCGACGGGCATTACCCTGTCTGAAGAACGCCGCGTCCAGATTATCGCGTTGGCGCAGCAATATAGTTTTTTCATTATAGAAGATGATGTGTATCGCTATCTGGGTTTCGAGCGCAGCCTACCCACTAGCTTTTATGCGCTGGCACAGGGCGAACGAGTCATGAGTATTGGCAGCTTCTCCAAGACCCTTGCGCCGGGGCTGCGTATTGGCTGGTTGACTGGCTCACCGGAAGCCATTCAACAATGCGTCAACGCTGGTACCACGCAAATGGGCGGTGGTGCTAATCCTTTGGCAGCACAGATGGTGATGGAGTACTGTCTCAAGGGTTATTGGGAATGGCATATCCAGCGCTTGCAAGCGCTCTACCAGCAGCGGCGTGATACAGCGCTCGCGGCACTCAGCCAATTTATGCCCGCCGATGTGATATGGACGACTCCCCTCGGCGGCTTTTTTATCTGGATAACTCTGCCTAAAACCATTTTTGCCCAAGAGGTCAAACGCCTTGCCCTGCACCAAGGCGTAACCCTTTCGTCGGGTGAGGGCTTCTTTATCAATTTTACCGACGGACAGCACAACTTACGTATCGCCTACAGTTTTGCGTCGCTGAGTGATCTTGAAGCTGGCATCAAAATCTTAGGGCAGATTATCCGCAATCTCCAGCATCCATAGCTGCTGCGCTTTGGCTGATTACTTGATCGGGTCACCAGCGCCCACCCACGCCCGGAAGTCCTTTTCCAGATCAGCAAAGGGTTTCCCGGTTGCCGTTTGCAGCGATCCCTCGATAGGCTGACCGCGCCGGATCTGATCCCATATTAGACGGTGCATATCGGGGCCAAAGGTCACTTCGATATATTTCCAGAAGGAATAGCCCACGTCATACGGCATCCGATCTTCAAGCAGCAGCGCCGGGGCTTTTTGCAATGCAGGCAATTGTCGCCGTGCCGCCATATCTTTGACCGTTTGCAGGAAATCATAGGACTGGTACAACTCGAAGGAGGTTGCATCGCCTTCGTAGAACCAGACCTGCCTGTGCCACGTATCATACGGACTGAACGTCTGCTGGTAAAGATGTTCGACCTCATGCAAGATCACGCCATAGGTGAGATATTTGAGGCCGTTGGCATTGTTCGCGTGGTAGACCTGCACCGTACCGCCCCAGTAGGAACTCGTTTCGCCGTCGATCCACTGATCGTTGACCTTCGGCATCCATTCTTTCCAAGGTTTGTAGCTGGCATAGATCATGATATGCGGTTTGTAATTGAGCAGTTTGCCCCAGCCCTGCAAATACCGATCCCGCTGCTGTTTTAGTGAGGCCGCAATCTGCGGGCCGATGTCGGCGGGTAGGCTGGCTTCCCAATGGATTACGGCATCTTCTGTCACCAACCGTCGCCATTTGCGGGTGTTATCGGCGTATTCGCTGTACTGATGCGGCGTTTCAAAGGAGTTGCCACGTTCGTCAGTCAGCACCCACCAATAATCCACGCCGACCCAGCCCGGCACGGTCTGAAACACAGAGGTTGTCCAATAGGCCACAAATTTACCAGTCTTGTCGGCCTGAACCATCATCGATGTAGGTTTGTTGGCGGCATGTCGCCATAGGACTTGGGCAAGCGTAATCTTACCGAGCGAACTGCTTGCATCCAGCGTAAAGACAAAGCCCGTCGGATATTTGCTGACAAAGCCCATACTCTTGACTGTCCAAGTGGCCCTGCCGCCGTTATGCTGCGGACTAGGCAGCGGAGTCGCGAAGCGGGTGGAATCGATAGTCGGTTGTGCGTTGCCATAGGCGATGGGAAGGCTTACCGCCGTCCCGGTGAACATTATAAAAAGGATGAGAACGGTTAACCCTGTCCAACCCAAGATGTGCCAGCGATTTGATAGCTTCATATAAACCCTCACCCAAAATCGACTGCTTCGCTATTACGTCTACTATATGTCAGGTATGCCATCGCGGAAAGTCGCGCCCAATTATACAATTTATCAGCGCGATCAGCGCATCGGAAGTGGATAAAGTCGGCAAGTAGCGCTACTGTTGATAGGCTAAAGAGCGCGTTTAGCGTATCACAATGGCATAGCAAACTGTGAGCAGAAAAATGGAGAAAATAACGTGACGCTTGGCACTTCCCCACTGATTAATACCGCTCGACGCAAGATGCTGGCGGGCGAACCTGCCATTGGTGTGACCCTCGCGCTGGGATCGCCGCTGGCAGCGGAATTCCTCTCGCGGGCGGGTTTCGACTTTGTACTGGTCGATAACCAGCACGGCGCGTGGGACGATGACAGCACAATGGTTGCATTTCGCTATATTTGTCTCGGCTCGGCGATCCCGATGGCGCGGGTGCGCCAGAATGACTATTACGCCATTGGTCGGCTGCTGGATCGGGGCGCGATGGGCATTGTCGTGCCGATGGTTAATACGGTAGAAGAAGCCCGTGCCGCGGCCTTTGCCGTGCGCTATCCACCGATTGGCGGGCGTTCGATGGGAGCTACGCTAGCTTCACACTACGGCTCGGAATATGGGCAGAAGATCGATCAGGAAGTGTTTCTCGCCGTTCAGATCGAATCGGTGCAGGCTGTCGAAAATGCCGAAGCAATCCTCGGCGTAGATGGCGTAGATGGTTGCTGGATCGGCCCGAATGATCTAGCGCGATCAATGGGTGTGAACTGGCGCAGCGAAGACGGTGGAAAAGTTCACCGCGAGATGATTATGCGCGTGCGCGATGCTTGCCGAAAAACAGGCAAAATCTGCGGCATTTCCGGCGAAGTGGACGTTTCATTCTGGGTCGAGAATGGTCTGCAATTCATCACCGCTTCCAACGATTTTATGTTGATGCTCGAAGGAGCCAAAGAGGTCTGGCGCAAGTTGGGACGGCAACCCTGAACTGGTCTGAGTAGCCACGCGAACGGGCAACGCTGTTTGAGCTTCGATTAAAAGCCATCGGCAGCGTCGCCCGCAAATGGTTAATGGTTAGGCGCGAACTTGCAAGACAATCTTTCCGCGCCGTAAGGAGCGATGTTCGCCCGATTCGTGGGCCTGTTTAGCCTCCGTGAGTGGGAAAACCTGTGCAATGTTCGCGAGCAGAGATCCGTCAGACATAAGTTGAGCGATCTGTTTCAGATGGCTTGCTTCCGTATGGACTAACATGCCACTGGCACGCAGCCCTCGTTTTTCGGCTTGTTGCGGATCGGGCGGCTTAGGGGTCCCGGCAATGGTGATTAGCTCACCGCCGTCTTTCAAAACGTTGAAGGAACGGCTAAGTATTTCTCCTCCTACAGTATCCAGAACCATATCAACAGGGTTTATAGCGTCTTCGAAGCGCGTCGTCGTATAGTCAATAATCTGATCAAGGCCAAGGGTGTGCAGATAATCCAGATTAGCCGTCGAACCTGTACCGATGACTTCTGCGCCTTTCCATTTGGCGACCTGCACCGCGAGGTGCCCCACCCCACCTGCTGCGCCGTGAATAAGCAAACGCTGCCCACTGGTTAGCGTGCCGTGTTCGAACAGCGCCTGCCACGCGGTAAGCGCAGCAAGTGGGATTGCCGCCGCTTGAATATGATCGACGCTGTGCGGTTTTACCGCTAAGTGCTCTATCGGCGCGGCAACATACTCAGCATAGGCAGCGCCAACCTCTGGAAAGCGAACCATACCGAAGACTTCATCGCCCACTTTGAAGTCCGTTACGCCCGGCCCAATGGCTTCCACAACCCCCGAAACATCCCAACCCGGAATCATCGGGAATGGATTGTGCAATCTGCGGGCCACGCCCCCGCCAGCGCGGGTCTTCCAGTCAACGGGATTGATCCCCACCGCATACACTCGAACCAATACTTCTGCTGTGCCGGGGTCAGGACACGGTGCATCTTCGTAGGTCAAGACATCGGGGCTGCCGTAGCTATGAATGCGGATCGCTTTCATTGTATTTGTCATCGGGATATTCACTTTCTTCTAGATAATGAACGACCCGCCGCAAGCAGCGGGGTATCTGGTAAGCTGCAATTTCCTTTTACGCCGCAAGCGGCGGGGAATGTACCCGTAGATGATTCAAACGACGCAGAAATAGGCAAAAGGTTCGCTGCTGCCTACAACGAAAACGAAAGACACCCGTATACCATTGTACACGTTCAGCGTCTTTTTAAGTGGTTGGGGTAGTTTATGTACTTCCATAGTTTTGAGCCTGTCCTGCCTTTACAGCAAGATGTAAAGTGCATTTGGGCGTTTGAGGAAAGTCAAGCGGATCACAACCGTGTGCCTGTACTGCCCGATACCAATGTTGAGGTGATCTTTAACTGCGGCTCGCCCTATGCAGTACAGTTAGATAACGGAACGATGGCTGACCTGCCGCGTGTGTTTCTCAACGGCCTGCAAAAAAAGCCTATACATCTGCGCGTTGCGGGTACTTGCCAATTCATTGCTATCCGTTTACATGGCTGGGCCACACGACTCATTGTAGACTTACCCGATGATCCTTACACTCTACCAGTAACCCCACTTACCACACGCTGGCAGGACTTCGCCCGCACCATCGAATATGCGGTGCGCTGTTACGGCTATCAGGAAGCTGCCGCCCAACTTCAACAGTTTGTCATGGACGGGTATCGCCCGCAGCAAGACTTCTTGACTATTCGGCAAGCAGGCGAAAAACTGTATACAACTGGTGGGCAGATGCGCCTCAGTGAGCTAGCTGCTGAGTCTAATCTCTCCCAACGCCAGTTCGAACGGCGGTTCAAACATTGGATGGGTATTTCTCCTAAAGCCTATGCGCGTTTAATTCGGCATGAAGCTGCTCGCGAGGCACTCTTCCATAATCCCGACACCGATCTAGTAACATTGGCTCAAGAATACGGTTACAGCGATCAAGCACATTTCACCCACGAATTCAAAAGGTTTGCTACGCAGACACCCCATCAGTATGCCATGCACGTGCGAGCCACTGCTTGGCGCAAATAACGTCTTACGATGTCGAAAATCTACAATATCTGCGAATCAAGTTAGCTTACAATGCACACAGTAAAGCAGAGTGCAGCGTGTGATATGCCGCGCGACTTTACCATGTGTCTGATCGCTAAGTTAACTTCGGAGGAATTGAGATGATAGACGCAAAAAACACAATGCTTATCCTACTATTAGGGGTTACGGTATGGAGTGTTTCGCTGGCTTTTAAGTTACCATCCCACGCATCAACGTTGGCTGCGTCCGCACAACAGGCCACTGCTGTGCCAATGCTACACAGTATTCTAGGGATTGCGCCTGTGCCTGCGCTCGACCCAATGCCCACTGGTGATGACCTCGGTAAAGCCTATGTGACTGGCGTAGATATGGCGTATAACGCAGGCGCACGTGGAGTGGAACTCGACAAAACGTGGAAAGATCTCGAACCGTCGCAGGGACACTTCAACTTGGATGACCTAGAGTCGGCGACCAGTTATATGATTGGCATACGTGGCTTCGAGGTGCTGCTGAATATCCAGATTATCAACACGGTCAGCCGTGAAATGCCCACTGATCTAAATGGGCAACCGTTCGACTCGCCCGCCGTGCGTGGGCGCTTCCACACGTTGATCGATGCCATCGCCCCTCATCTCAATCCACATTACCGTTATGTGGCAATCGGAAATGAGGTCGATGTTTACTTGGCGACCAGCGGTGAATGGAAAGCGTATCAGGCATTTTACGAAGACAGCATCGCTTATATTCATAAAGTGCTGCCTTGGATCAAGGTCGGTGTAACCTGCACCTTCGATGGGGCAACGCTGAAATCGCCCAAAGAAGTCGCCGCACTCAACACGACCAGCGATATCTATATCGTCAGCTATTATCCACTGAAGGGAAATTTCGTGGTGCGCTCGCCAGATGCGCCCCTGACCGATTTCCCCAAACTGGCAGCGATGGCAGGGACACGCCCATTGGTTCTCCAAGAGGTAGGCTATCCTACTTCGGAACTGCTATCAAGCTCCGAACAGCAGCAAGCAGCGTTTGTCACGAATGTCTTTAAGGCGTGGGCTGCTCTCGGTGACAAGATTTCGTGGCTGGACTTCTACATGCTGCACGATATGCCCGAATCATTGTGTAACGACCTCAGCCAATACTATCGTTTACCAGATAGCGCGAACTTCAAAGCCTATCTCTGCTCACTTGGCTTGCACAAAGCCAATGGTACGCCGAAGTTGGGATGGCAAGCCTTTATGGATAGCGTATCGGGAATTCAAAGCTAATCATCAGCACAGCGGGACGGTACATAGGCCGTCCCAAAGAAGTTATTTTGTAGGGGAGATCCTGTATGGTCGCCCGTAATCTTTGCTGGTTGATTGCTCAATTAAAGGCAATCAGCCCACCCTATTGCAGCGACTCCCAGACTTCGAGTTTAGTGATCACGCGCTTGATCACTTCGTCAGTGAATTCGCTGGTGCTGCTATTCCCACCCAGATCGGCGGTCTTAATGCCGTTGTGGACAGTTTCTAGCGTGGCCTCGTAGATCGCACGGCTGGCTTTCTGAGTATCTGGTTCCTCAATGTGAGACAGCAGCGCGGCTCCTGCCAGAATCATCGCCATCGGGTTAGCAATGTTTTTGCCTTGCAAACCGGGGGCGGTGCCATGTGGCGCTTCGGCAACCACCACGCGGACTCCCCATTCATCATTGAAGCCGAGGATCTGCGACTCTGCGCCTGCGATAGAGCCGAATAACTGCATGACCAGATCGGACATCACATCGCCGTCGCGGTTGAGTGTGGGAATCACCAACGCTTCGCCAGACGTGCTAACGAGGAGGGCATAAGTCGCGTCGATCAACTGCGGTTCATATGGCACTGCCGGATGACGCTTGGCGGCTGCGTCGATCTCCTCTTTGAACATGCCTTCGTACACCGGGCTAACCGTGTACTTCGGCCCGCCGAAAACCTTTGCGCCGGTCCGGGCGGCATAGCGGAAGGCGAACTCTGCCACCACGCGACAAGTGCGCCGCGATAATTTTTCGGTACGATAGGCGCGTTCGTCTAAGCCTTCACCTTCGCGCCACTCTTTAGCGTTATAGGCATCGTCTACCGCCATCCGCACCACGCAGATCGGCGCATGGACTCCGCCGAATGTCCGCACGGAAGGGATACGCCGCCCGATGCGTAAGATTACTTCGCCGTGAATTTCATCGCGCAAAATGGCATTAGGGCTGCCCACATCGCCTGCAATTTCAGGGGTAATCGTGGCAGCTTTGATGCCCAACCCATACTCATTGAGCGCCGCCGCCGCCTCATAGACGACCTTATTCTGGGTGGCACGACGGTTTTCCAGTGACAGATCAAAGTTCACAAAGTTAAACTCGCGGCGAATGACGTTTGCACTTAACACACGCAGCGCCTCCTCAAGCAGTTCTTGCCCGGTCTGGTCGCCTTTTAAGACAACAATAGTGCGTGTGGTCACAGGGTGAGAATCCTTTCGATTGGTTAGCAATGCTAGCTTATTTAGTGGGTTGCGACCCGTTTGGATTACTTTGAGGCGTAGTGCTCGCGCTATCTGGTTTCATCTCAACTGATGGGATGGGCGGTGTAGCACTCACGGTGGGCGTTGCTGGCGGCTGCAACGTGGGTTGCGATGTTGGCTGTGGAACTACTGGTTTGGCGGGTTCCGGGGTGGCGGCTGGCTTGCTTTCAACAATAGGGGTCGGCGTGGCAACCGGGGCGGGTGGCGGCGGTGCAACTTTGAGTGCCGTCCGTGCTGAGGTAGCGTGTTCAACGGCTTCGATCAGCATATCCATGCCGATAGGTTTGGGCAAGACCATATCTGCGCCCGCCTCTTTGCGGCGATCCTCAAGGTCGAGCGCCGAATAAGCCGTCACAAACACAATGGGCAAGTTCACCGTTGCCGGATGCAGCCGCATCATTTTGCACAGCGTAAAGCCATCCAGCAGGGGCATCATAATATCCAGCAAGATCAAGTCGGGGTGTTCGACTTCTGCCAGCGTGATCGCGTCCACTGAATTCAGCGTGGTGAACGCTTCATAGCCACTGATCTCAAGGATAGTTCGGAGTAGGTTCAGTGTATCAATTTCGTCATCAACAACCAGCACTCGCGTCATAAATTGCCCCTATTTTTACAAGTACATTAGCCAAATTTAGCTAATCGGAGTCGGAATAATCAAAGGTGTGACCACATGGCGGGTTGGGTCGGCAGCCGAGATAGCAGCCAGCGCCGAAAAGATCGCCACGCCACAAAAGACCGCCGCCGCGAAACGATCATCGCGCCCGCGCAGCAGTGCAAAAGTACCGGGCAGGACGATGATAAAATACAGTTCGTAGAGCAAATAGACGCTGCGTAATTCTTCACCAGAAAGCATCCGCGCCAACCAGAACAAAAGCCCTACGACTGCCATGCCGCTGCATGTCCAGATCGCCCCCCAATACTGACCACCTAACGGCTGATCGCGAATCCAAGCGATACCCGCCCAGATCCCCAGCGCAAAGCAGAATAAAGTATACGCTGTATTAAAGATTGTACCCAATGTGGCGAAAATGCTCATAACGAATCTGTTTCCTTACTCGCGCCTATTGTGCCCATAAGCCCCGATTTATGTTTCGCAGGAGTGTTTTTGTTCGACATTGCCCTTACCCCGACCACTCTCCCACAGGGCGAGGGGAGAAAATTCCAATTTATTTTGAAGTCCCTCTCCTTTGGGAGAGGGACTTAGCGTGAGGGCGGCAAGGTGGCTGAATGCTTCACCTTTAGCGCTGCCTTATGTTCTGGGATTTTGGTTCAAATTTGGGAATTGAGAAGCAAAACCGACTTCCGGCGTTGACTTCGCTTTCTACCCAAATCTTACCACCATGTCCCTCGACAATGCGACGAACCAGCGCCAACCCTAGGCCTGTCCCCCCGAAGCGGCGCGTCCGGCTGCCGTCTACCTGATAGCCACTGTGGAAAATGCGTTCAAGTTCCGATTGGGCAATGCCAATTCCGTAATCTTGTATAGAGACCTGAACCATCGCACTGGCGGTATTTTCGACACGCACATGGATCTGGTTCGCTTTGCGTTCGGTTCTGGGGCTAAACTTGATCGCATTGTCGATTAATTGTTCCAACGCCTCAGCCATCCGTTCTTTATTCGCCCGTACATGCGACAAATTCGGCTCGATCATCGGCACAATCTGTAAACCGACTTTGTCGGCTTTGGGTTGCAGCTTGGCAATCGTCTCTTTAACGATAACGTCCAAGGCGGCTTCCTCAAAACGCATGTCCATTGTATCCAGCGTGCCTAGTGAAACCATATCGCGGATCAACTCACCGAGGTTCGCGATCCGGTTCACGGTAGATTGCATCATCTCGCGCTGGTCGTGGTTGAGTGGCCCAAACGCATCGGTAATGAGCAGGTCAAGCTGCATGATCACTTGGTGCAATGGGGTTTGCAGTTCGTGCGAGAGGTTTTGGATCAGATCATCTTTGATCTTATCACCGAGGCTTAGGTCGTCGTAGGCGGCTTGCAAGGCGTTCGCCCGCTTTTCAAGCGATGTGTACAATTGGGCGTTTTCCAGCGCGTTAGCCAGCACATTGGCAATCGCCTGACACAGCGAAATATCAGCAATATCGAAGGTGCGATCAGCGGCATTATCCAGCAGCTTGACCACTCCGAGCTGGCCGGTGCGTTGAGTATGGGTGCCGCCGC
>JBDTVG010000169.1:0-20998 GCA_040007395.1 Chloroflexota bacterium | reverse complement strand
CGATCCCGCAAATCTTCAAACGCGATGGTTTGGCGATCTTCGATGGCGGCTTGCATGGTGCGTGTTTGGTCTATGGTAGGCGTGACCGTTGGGGTCACGGTTTCGCTTTGCCCTAACGCAGGAATGACCAGCGGACTGATCAGTCCTGCCAATAGGAAAGCGACGATAGCAAAAATGTAAAGAGTGAGTCGCTGGTTCAAATTGCCCCCATTGATAATCTTTAATCGCTATTGAATGTAGATAGATTATAGTGTTCAAGGATTAAGAGAGTGATTACTGCTACAATATTTGTTTTTTGGTTTGTGCCATCAGCCGAACAAATGCGTGCTGAGCAGCCAGCGCCACGCAAACAGTGTTCCCATGCCGACAAGGATGGTCAACAGCAAATTCTTGCTGCGCCAGCCCACTAGCGCCGTCACGATCCCCGCTACAAGATAATCGTTCGTGTAGGACAAGGCAAGCTGATCGCCCTTATAGACTATCGCCGGGACAATGATGGCGGTGAGGACGGCAGGCGGCACAAACTTGAGCGCACGCAGCACGGGTGCAGGCAGCGATATTTTGCCAACCAATGCCATCAGAGAATAGCGAATCGTGAATGTCACCAACGCCATGCCGCCAATGAGGATTACTTCGTTCATCAGCCTACTTCACTCTCTTTCTGCAAAAGCGGATCAGTGACAGGTAGGGCGGCATTTAGCTCGATTGGCTCGATTGGCTCAGGCCAGAAGGTTTCGACGACCATTCCAGCAACAATGCCTAGCAAGGCGGCAACAATTAGGCCCAATTTGTTCGGCATCGAATAGGTGAAAATTGAACTTACCCCAGCGCACAGCACGGAAACTCGCGCCGCCCGACTCTTTACAAAGGGCACGACTAGACCAATAAACGTTGCCACCATCGCGAAATCTAGCCCGGAATTTTCACCGATGACTTTACCGGCCAGCACCCCGACTCCGGTGAAAGCGACCCAATTGGAGTACATAATGAGTTCAGAGCCAAGAAAATACCAGTGCTTGAACGGCGAAGCATCCGGCTTGTTGTAGTGTGAAATCACGATCATGAACGACTCGTCGGTGAGCCAGAAGGCCAGCGGAATTAGCCAACGCTGCGGCAATCGCTTGACGTGTGGCGCAAGAGTCGCAGAGTACAGTGCGTGCCGTAGATTCACGACAAAGGTGGTCAAAATGATCACCGCCCCTGGCGTATTGCTGGCGATCAGATTGGTTGCGATGAACTGTGCCGATCCCGCAAAGACAAACACTGACATCGCCACCGTCCCACCCGCCGAAAGGCCGCTGCTGCCCGCGACTGCACCAAAAATGATCGCGAAAGGGATTGCGCCCAGCACCAGTGGGATAGTGTCTTTTGCACCTGTTAGGAACTCGGTACGGCGAGTCCGTGATCGAGTCTGTGATTGTGGCTCGGCAGTGGTGAGGCGGGTCAACTCGGATTCTCCTCTAGTTAACGACGAATCTTGCGACGTAGCGATTGGATAAACCAAGTGAAGTCATTGAGTTGGAGCAGCGAGGCCAGAATGAAATAGGTCGCTGCGCCGAAGGCACTTGGCATCAGCACGATGATCGCACGCTGTGTTAGCCCCTCGACAGGCCACAATTGACGGGCGCTTTGCACCAACACATACGTGATCAGTGCCATAGCGGTTGTGGCTAAGGCAACCTTGAGCAGCGTGATCGGTAAGCGTTGACTGCCTAGCCCACCCAACCTGCGGCGCAGCAGAATCATGCAGGTCGTCATGTGGATCACATGCTTGAGCGAATCAGCGATCATTAGGCTTAGGAAGCCATAAGTTCCTCTGAGCAGCAGCGCAATCAAGATATAGCAAACCAAGCTGAACACCCCGACCAACGCCGGAGTGAGCGTATCTTTGCGGGCATAAAAGGCGAAAATCAGCAGAAGATCGACTGCCGCGAACGGGATACCGACCAGATACAACCGCAGTACAATCGAGGTAATATTGGTATCCACCGCCGTAAACGCACCACGCTCAAAAACCAGCCCGATTAACGGGCCAGCAAGGGCAAACATACCCACCGTCGCCGGGATAATCAACACCAATGCCAAGCGAATTCCTTGCCCCAGTGTGTCCTGAAATTCCCGCATGGCTTCGGGTCGCAACGCTTGGCGTGCCAGCGTTGGCAAAATCGCAATCGAAATGGCAGTGCCAACTAACCCTAGCGGAAATTCGCGCAAACTGGTTGCCCAGTTCATATAGGCGATATTGCCGTCGCCAGCCTGTGACGCAAGGTTATAGCTGAAGATCCGAATGAAGATGTCGAGCAGCAGAGACAACATAACAGGCAGATACAGCCGCCCAATACGTCGCACGCCGGGATGGGACAATGTACCGCGCACTTGTAGGCGTATACGCTCCCCACGTAAACCACCGAATTGCAGCGCCAATTGCAAGACCGCCCCTAGCAAAAAGCCAATTGCCGCGCTCTCAATCCCAATTTTGGGAGCCAAGACCACCATCGTGACAACAATCGTGCCATTGAACAGCGCTGCCGCAAAAGCAGGCCACGTAAAACGCTTGAGCGCATATAGCAGCCCCGATACGACGGAGAACAGGCTTTGAAAAATGAGGGCAGGCGCAGTCAGGCGCATCAGGCGAACCGACAGCGCAAAGGCTTCGGCACTAATCCCCTTGCCGCCAGAAATCGCCGTTGGAAACTGCGGCGCAAGGGTACGCACCGCCGCGTCCATTGCCCACGTACCGGGATTCGCCCCCCGATACAGCGTGATAATCTGCGGCGCGAATATGATCAAGACAAAGACAAGGCTGCTTGTCCCCAAGCAGACTAACCCCAACAAGGCGCTTGATAATCGCCACAATTCGTGTCGATCTTCTTTGGTGGCGTACTCACTCAGCACGGGTACTAAAGCCGAATTGACGTGACCGTTGATCGCCAGATCGAACAGGTCTTGTGGTACAGTAATCGCGATCTGAAAAGCGTCTACCAAGCGCCCTGCCCCAAAGTAGTTAGAGAGCAGAATCTCTTTGGCGAAGCCCAACACGCGGCTGGCGATGTTGCCCATGGCTAGAATGGTCGTGGCACGCGCCAGATTGCGGCGAACCGTTTCGGCGGAGTCTTCGTCAAGGATGTGTTGTTCAAGCGGCAACGCTACCGTCGGGTTTTCGAGCACTTCTATTGTTGGATCGGTGTTCATCATTGCTCCGATAGCGCTTGGATACGAGCAATCAGCGCCGAGGTGCTATGGTCTGGTAGCAGCGCGATCAATTCCACATGCCCGCCGTAGGCTTCAACGGTTGCCCGTTCGGGCAGCCGTTTGTCGCGATAATCGCCACCTTTTACATAGATGTCCGGTCTAAGTGCGCCGATCAATTCATTGGCGGTGAGCGCCTCAAAGATGATCGCCGCATCGACACAGCACAGCGCCGCAATCAGGCGTGCGCGCTCGGCGGCAGGCACAATCGGGCGACCGGTCCCTTTGAGCGATTCGGAGGCGCTGTCGCCGTTAATGCCGACAAATAACGCATCACCGAGAGCGCGTGCTTTCTCCAGATAATCCAGATGTCCCGTGTGGAGTAGGTCAAAATGTCCGTTTGTAAAAACCAGTGTTTTGCCCTCCTTGCGGAGACTAGCTTGTTGTTCGAGTGCTTGTGGCAGTGTTAATACGGTTCCCATGCGGCGCATTGTAACCCAAAGCGTGTCAGATTACTCGTTTTTTGCGGCGCTAGCGAAGAAGAAACAGCCAAGAAACCGATAAAAGAATTGTGTAGTGTGTAGTCCGGTTGCTCAAATTTTGTGCTAGTTTAGCTGGAATCCAAGCGTTTATCTTAATTTTACGGATTTTTACCTTCGCGACTCTTAAGGAATAGACTATACTAGGAGGAGCATGAATTGTATCTTCGTCAATGATTAGAGTAATAGCTCATGGATTCTCGGCAGTCTTCGGCTCCAACCATCAGCCTTGACCTAGCGCTGATCCACATCGTACAGTATGCTCAGGAACTTGTCCCTTTTGATAGCGGCGGGATCGCCCTGCTGGATCGCAATCGGAATGTATTGGCTCCATACTTTTACCAACGCATTGGTTCTGGTGGGTCATTGCCACCGCCGCTGCGCCTAGGCGAAGGGATAGTCGGCAGTGTCGCGCAGTCTGGACAATCAGTAATAGTCAATGATATTCACGACGATCCACGCTATGTCCCCGATGGATCAGACACCATGTCACAGATAGCTGTGCCGATTTGGCGGGGTACTAAACTCCTCGGTGTGTTTAGCGTGGAAAGCGCGAAACCCCGGAGTTATACCAAAAAGCACCTCAAGATAGTTGAGATGCTTGCTGAACAAGCAGCACTGACGCTTGATAACTTCACCTTGCAGGAAGCACAGGGGAATCCGCTGGCAGCACCGGGCTTGTTGGAAATTGCCGCCATCACCACCAGTAACCTCGAAGTAGATGAAATGCTCTCCGAAACGCTGCGCGAAGCAGCGCATTTGCTGGACGCGGAAGGCGCACTATTGATGCTGCCTGATGCCGCCTCGACTGCTTTGACCCCTCACCAAGCCTCGCGCTATGGACTGGCGCTGACTTTACCATTCGGGTCGCTGGCACTAGATGGCGACAGCCACATGGTTCATGTTTACCATACGGGGCAGCCCTATATTAGCAACGTACCGGGCGAACCTGTGATCGAATGTCACAGTATCCTGACCTTCCCTTTGAACATCCGCAATCGAACGCTAGGGGTTCTGAGTCTGGTCAACCGCAAACATGGTCATTTCGAGTCAGTCCATTTAACACTTGCCCACGCCGTCAGCGCCCAGATCGCCATGTGCATCGAAAACGTCCAGCTTTTCGCTGGGGAACGTACCCGCGCCGATCTGATGGCCCTGATCAATGCGATTAGTCAGGAACTCACTGCCACGTTGGATCTGCCGGGGCTGATGCGTAAAGTCGTGCAGACGATCCATGACCTGCTTGGCTACAAGACGGTCACGATTATGCTGCTGGATGAGACCGGGCAAAATCTGATCGTGCAGGCTTCGGTTTCGTCGATACCGGGCGGTGCTACTCCGACAGGTTTCACCTTCCCGATTACACAAGGTGTATCAGGGCGTGCTGTGCGAAGCGGCGAAACGCAGACTGTTGCTGACATTCGCGAAGATGGCGATTTCTTTACACCGGGGAATGTTGGGCTGGGAGGCAGCGTGCTAATGGTTCCGCTGCGGGCGCGTACCCGTATTCTAGGCACCATCGAGGCCTTTTCTGAGCAAGTCAATGGCTTTCTCAAGACCGATCATTTCGTGTTGGAAACGCTAGCGGCGCAAGTGTCAATTGCCATTGAGAATGCGCGACTGTGGAATCAGGCACAGCGACGACTGCTCGAACAGGGAATTGTCCATCAGATTGGGCAGGATCTGGCCTCGATTCTCGATTACAACGAATTGGCAACGGCGGTTGTCCAACACATGACCCGCGCCCTCGATACGGCGGTGTGCGTCCTGACTAGCTACAACTCCGAGATGGGCGCACATACGGTTGAGGCCGAATATCGTATTGGCGAATTTACCCGCCACTCCGACCAATATACCTTGCCGCCATTTTTGGGGCAGACGCTTGGCGCAAACGAAAGATCGCTGCTGAACGGCGCGGTGCTGACCCGCCGACAGGTGATCGCCTATCGCGATGGGCCGGGGACTACCGGACGACAGCAAAAGCAAATGAAAAAGCTGGGCATCTTTTCTGAGATGATTCTAGCGATGATTGTTGGGGATCGGGTTATCGGCTGCATGATGTGGGTCGAAGCCCGCCGACCACGCGAATTTACCCCAAGCGATGTCCGACTTGCCCAGACGCTCACCTCACAGGCTGCCATCGCTATTGAAAATGCCCGTATGTATCGGCAGGCGCAGCGGCAAGCCGGTGAACAAACCCTGCTGCGCCGCATTGCGGTTGGTTTTACTGTGGTTCCCGATATGGAGTCTCTGCTGCGACAGCTTGCTTGGGAAGCCGCCCATGCAGTTGAAGCGGATTGTGCGATTGTTTCGCTCCGTGCCGAAAATGGCACATTTCCAATCAGTGCCAACTTCCCCTTAACGCTTAATCCAAGTGCGTCAGTTCTGGGACGGGCAGGCGGAAATACGCTCCCGGCGATCACCCATACACTCGAAGAGGGGCTAACTGTCTCCTTTTATACCAAAGGAGCCGACGACAGCGCTACCTCGCAAGAAATATCGGCACTCTTTGGCAAACAACCTATCAGCTTATTGCTCACTCCGATTGTCCGACGCGGCGAAACAATTGGCCTGATCGAAATATCGTGTCAATTGCCCGCCCGCATTTTCGACAAACACGAAATTCAACTCTTGGAAGCGATTTCCAATCAGGGCGCACTGACTATTGACAATGTAAGCTTGTCTGAACGAGAGCAGCATCGTGTCCACCAACTCGAAAAGTTGCAAGCCAGCAGTCGCAGCATTATTGGTCAATTGCAAACCGAAGCGCTGCTCAAAACGATTGTCAGGGAAGCTGCTACGATCTTCGAGGTTGACGCGGTAAGCCTGCTAATGCGCGATCCGCAGCAAGATTATTTTACGCCGCGTGCCGCGCTAGGACTTTCGGAGCGTTACCTGCTTGGGCGACGGGTTCACAACAGCGATTACAACGAAACTAACCTGCGTCCTCAATACTGGATGGCTGAACATACCCTCAGCGCCGAACAGGAACACGTCTTCCGCGCAGAAGGGATTAAAAGTGTTTTGTTCGTGCCTATCGTTAAAGCCGGACAAAATCTAGGTATACTGGATCTGTATACCAAAAGCAGCCCTCACCCGTTCACCGATGAAGAACGCGAACTTGCCCAGCTTTTTGCCAGTCAGGCTGCCATTGCCATCGAGAATGCACGCCTGTTTCAGGCGCTAGAAGATCGTGCTGTTGAACTTACCAAGGTCAATCGGCTCAAGAGTGAATTTCTTGCCAGCGTCAGCCACGAGTTACGCACGCCAATGAACAGCATCAATGGCTACAGCGAAATGCTGATGCGTTCGCTCTACGGCGCACTGAATGATAAGCAATCGGATCGTGTCGAACGCATCCTGCGGAATGGGCGGACTCTGCTGGCGCTCATTGACGACCTGCTCGACATCGCCAAGATCGATGCAGGCCGCATGGAATTGCAGATCGAGCCGATCAATGTGCGTGACGAACTGAGTACCGCAATTTATAACCTCGAAAGTGAGGCCGCGAAACGCGGCCTGTATCTCAAATTGGATGTGCCAGATAACCTGCCGCCAGTCAACGCCGACCTTGTGCGCTTTAAGCAGGTCGTGACCAACCTGATTGGTAACGGGGTTAAGTTTACCAAACAGGGTGGAGTCATTGTGCAGGCCAGCATCAGTGACACCTACGGCGTAGCGTTCATCGCGTTTTCGGTGATCGACACTGGGATCGGCATCCGACCCGAAGATCAGGAGATTATCTTCGATGAGTTTCGGCAGGCCGATGGTTCTGCGACTCGCGAATATGGCGGAACGGGCTTAGGCTTGGCGATCTCGAAGAAACTCGTGGAAATGATGCAAGGGCATATCTGGGTAGAAAGCCAGCCCGCACGGGGTAGCACCTTTACCTTTACGCTGCCTGTCGCCGGAGAAATCGCTCAGGTCTGATTTGTAGAACTTACTATGGCTCAGATAAAGCTATTCCGTGCTCGTAGCTTTATCTGATTGAGCTATATTTCCTCTACATTAAGCTTTGCATTATAATTAAGAGAATGTGTTGGTTTGCACATTCTAGTTCAGAATACAATTTTTCGGTTTGAATCTCATCTTAGATTTCAGGGGCTAAACGGTGGAAGATACATCCCTCAAATTACATTATCAAACCTATTTGGATAACTTAGTAAATGATATTCGTGAGTATGCAGCGGAAGAAGGTTTACAGTTACCATTTGCAGCGGAGCGTGTCATTGCACAAAGGCTAGGATACGACCTCGAAGATCTAGAGTTTATTGATGGGGCAGGTGATCGAGGAATTGATTTCTGGTATGCAACTGAGGATGGACTATACATTTTCCAAGTGAAAACACGTCAAGTATCGGACAGAGGCATCTTTGATTATGAGTCTCTTTTTGATCATAAGGGTGTGACTGATTTGATGCGTGCATATAACTTTTTGATGAGTCCTGATGAGCCGAATCATCAAAGACTTGTAGGAATAAAGGATGCGTTAAATCATTTGGTTAAAAACCATGTGGTTCAAAATATAGAAAATCCTATTTCTGTTCGATTGACCCTTGTTATTTTAGGCAAAACCTTAACAGATAAGGCATTTACTGAACTTGCGGACTTTGAGCGTTCACTAGAAAATCCTGTGATTTATGGTGAGACACCTCTCCAATTTTATGTTGATTTTCAAACCCTTGATAATGTGCTAGAAGCTTCGTGGCGCGAAACTAATCATGAATGGGTTGATAAAGACGGGCGCAAGGTTGATTCCATTAGGCTTACCCCTATGCGTCAAACTGACAACAAACATTATTTGCATGATAATCGAAGTGCAATTTTCTATTGTCGAGCTTTAGACTTAGTGGAAGCTTATCGGAGTTTAGGTTATCAGATTTTTGAACCCAATGTTAGAGCAAGCATCCGTAACAGTAGTGTAAATCATGCTATCCAACAATCAGCGTCCCGTAATCGCTCTATGAAGGAATTCAGATTTCTTAACAACGGCCTAACCATTACATGCAATGCTTTTAAACCGCCGGCTGGTCAACGAGCGGCATTTGATGTAACCCATCCGGGAATCGTCAACGGCCTTCAGACTGTTGTTGCTCTTGAGCGAGCATATCATTCCTTACCAGAGCATCAAAAAGTTTATTTTGCCGACGATTGCTATGTTCTTGTCCGTTTGCTCCAGAATGATGCAGTCGAACAGATCTCTCAAGTGGTTTTTGCCACTAATAATCAAAATCCAATGCAACGTCGCAATTTGGTCTAGCCACCCGACACTGAACATTTGAGCGATACAAAAGGGCTTGACACATTCAGAAAAGTTGTTTTGAATACCCTATTGTATAAATAAAGGCGTGAGATATAGATATAATAGACCATTGAATTTGTTGATAGTTAACTCTCCTGTCGGTTTATAAGGATTGCCCAATCCGTTTTGAGCGTTCGTAACCCGCATTAACTGGAATATATATTCAGTGTCGGGTGGCTAGAATTTGGTTAGTAATGCATCAGAACAAATTGAGTTCATACACCTTTTTGCTAACAAACTTCATTGGTTTTATGAGGCAAAGCAAGGAGCTTGGGATGCATTCAAAGACGATCCAAAGCGTTGGAGACCGTACATAAATTTACCCAAAGGGGTGTTCAAGGCTAAACAAGGGAATAAAAAGATCGACAATCACGATTTAGCACGCGATTGGTTAGCATTTCTGGGATTTGCTGATAAAGCCACGAATGACAAAAAAAGCCTCTTTGATAAACCATACTACGATCTTATCTTCTTAAATCGACAGCAAAAACATGGCTATAGCAATTACCAAACCATTGAGCAGGCCGTAGACGATAGTGAATCCGCTGCACCAGATCCCTATATCATGTTATCAGCCTATCTTGCTCGCAGTTTTGCCAGTAAAGTCGTACCATCTTCATCGGCAAATAGAAAGGCTTCGTTGGCAAGGAAACATGTTGCTCCCGGTTCTATTTCGTTTCAGGAGGAAGAGAAAATCCTTCGCGAGGATGAAGAGTACACTCTAAACCAGATCTTATATACTATGTCCCTAATGTTCGTTGAATTTGTAGGGTATTCACTTTTTGCAGCGTTGGGAGCAGATGCACATCGTTGTGGTCAAGTACTTCTATCAACACGTTCGTGGGGAGTCCTTGCAGATAACTTCGATATACGCACCGCAACAGATAACATAAACGATGTTGAAGATGATGATTTATTGATAGTTATGTGGCTGTTTTTTCGTGAGGCGGTAGAAGCCCTAATGCATGGGCTTTGGCAGGATGCCTATCGTAACGAACGTTATAAGCCACGTTTTGTGCTTCGCCATCGTGCCGATCTATACCAAGAAATTAAAAGAATGGACGAAGCGATGAAGAAGAAAGTGCCAATGAGAGTGTGGGCAAGCGGAATACACGAAAAAGAGGGCTTTCTCGGGTATATTAGGCGTACTTTAGAAACTAAGTGGTCGAGTTAATTTTATCTACGTCACGGTGTGGGCGGTGTCACCAAACCAAAGCGACGTTCACGCCCGTTATAGTGGATCAACGCTTTGCGAAGTTCCTCTTTGTCGAAGTCGGGCCAGTAGGTCGGCGTGGCGTAGTATTCGGCATACGCCCCCTGCCAGATCAAGAAGTTGCTCACGCGGAGTTCACCGCTGGTGCGCACGATCAGATCGGGGTCGGGTGCGCCAGCGGTATACAGATAGTGGCTAAACAGCACGTCGTCGATCTCCTCGACAGCCACGCCGTCCGCGACAATCCGCCGCACGGCATAGAGGATCTCCTCACGTCCGCCGTAATTGAAGGCCACATTGAGGATCAAGCGATCATTATTGCGGGTGCGTTCAATCGCCTCGTGGACTTTGCGGCCCAGCATGGGCGTAAAGCCATCGGGATTGCCCAAGTGCCGGATCTGGACACCATTCGCGTCTAGTTCATCCAGTTCGTGATCGATGACCGTTTCGAGGATATTCATGAGTCCGCGTACTTCGGGTTCGGGGCGGCCCCAATTTTCAGTGGAAAAGGCATAGAGGGTCAGAATCTTGATGCCGAACTCGCTGCAAGCGCGTAGGATACGGCGCAAATTCTCGACCCCAGCCTTGTGTCCGGCAAGCCGGGGCAAACCCCGTGAACGTGCCCAACGCCCGTTACCGTCCATGATGATCGCCAAATGAAAAGGGACTCGTTCGGGCTGCACCTGTGCGTTATTGCTCATCGTGTTTTCAGGCTTGCTAGGACTGTATCAGTCGGCTAGATCGCCATGATCTCCGTTTCTTTACGCTTACCGATGCTTTCCACCTGCTCAGTATATTTATCGGTCAGCTTTTGGATTTCTTCTTGACCATCGTGGCTCTCGTCTTCGGAGATCATTTTTTCTTTCTCGTACTCACGCAAATCTTCGATGGCGCTGCGACGGATGTTGCGAAGTGCGATCCGTGAGTCTTCAAGTTTGGTATGAACTACTTTGACCAATTCCCTGCGGCGTTCGGTGGTCAGTGGTGGCAGCGCCAAGCGAATGATCGTCCCGTCGTTATTGGGGTTGAGTCCCAACTCGGAGTTGGTGATCGCTTTCTCAATCGAATGGAGCGAGGTTTTGTCGAAAGGCTTGATCGTGATGAGCATTGCTTCCGGCACATTAATCGTTGCCATCTGGTACAGCGGCGTAGCAGTGCCGTAATAATCGACCATCAACTTATCGACGAGCGATGGGTTAGCACGCCCAGTACGGATCGTCCCCAAGTGTTCTTCGAGCGCGTGGATTGCGCCTTTCATCCGTGATTCAGCGTCTTTAATTACATCAAGTACATCGGTGTTCATGGTGATTCTACCTTTTGAGCAGCAGTACGAAGAATTTAAGTTTAACAACCTCTGGTTGAGGCTGAATCTTACCTGTCTTTACGTGCTTGTATCCTATTGATTCTGGCGCATTCAGCAAGGATTGTCAACCACGCCCGATCAGAAACTAGACAAACTCGCTGCCAAGTACGCCGACAATTATCGCCGTTTAAGCGAAAATCCTACTTAATTGTCCTAGCCCTTGACCGCACCCGTCGCCAACCCGCCGACAATCTGTGTCTGCAACGCCAAGAAGATAATGATGATGGGCAGCGTACCGATCAGTGCCCCTGCTGCAAATACCCCCCAACTTACCGAAAAGTTATTATTAAGCAAGCTGATTAGCCCAACGGATAACGTTTTTACGTTGGTATCTTTGAGCAAGACTTGGGGGATCAGAAAGTCATTGAAGCTGGTGACGAAGGCCAGTAACGCGATGACCGCTAGGATCGGGCGAATCAGTGGCAAGATAATCTGGACAAAGATTGTCCAACGACTCGCGCCATCGACCATTGCCGATTCATCAAGGTCACGCGGGATGGTATCAAAATAGCCTTTCATCAGCCACGCATTCGCGCCCAATGCACTCCCCGTATAAATCAAGATTAGCCCGCCTAAACTATTTAGCCCCAACCAAGGGATAATATCCCCTAGCTGCTGCAACAGAATGTAAAAGGCGACCAATCCCACCACTGAAGGGAATACCTGAATCAGCAAGGTTATCTGCAAACTGGCCTGACGACCACGAAACCGGAAGCGCGAAAAAGAATACGCTGCCAATGTTGTCAATATCAGGGTAATGATCGCCGTGATCGCGGACACCGTGAGCGAGTTTGCCAGCCACCGTAAAATTGGTGTCTGCTCATTGCTGAGAATCTTTTGGTAGTTGATGAAGGAAGCGTTGGCAGGGATCAGCGTTTGACCGGATAGCGAGTTTGTCGGATCGAACGACGCAGACACCACCACGATGAAAGGATACAGGGCAAAAATTGATCCCAGAATCACGACTGCCAGTTGTAACGCTGATCGCATTCGCCGATTACTGACAACTATCCCGTCATGCTGAGTCTTGCGTGATCGTGTTGGGTTAGCATTAGCCATTTTCCGCAACCTTTTCCAAAGCGCCCGTGAACCGGAAGTTGAGAAATGTGAGCGTAGCAACGATGACGAAAATGAACATACCAACGGCAGCGGCGAAACCGTAATCCGCACCTTGTGCGCCCGAAAATGCTAGTCGGTACGTATACGAAAGTAAAATATCGGTGTGTCCAGCCACACTCGCCGCCGACATCGGCGGGCCACCATTGTTCAGCAGTTCAATAATCGTGAAGTTATTGAAGTTGAAGGCAAAACTAGCGATCAACAACGGGCCAACCGCCACGAGAATCAGAGGCAGCGTCATGAATCTGAATCGCTGTATATCGTTGGCTCCATCGATGACCGCTGCTTCATAAATATCGTGCGGGATACTTTGCAGTGCGCCCAACGAAATCAACATCATGTAGGAAAAACCAAGATACATATTGACAAACAAGATCATCAACTTAGCCAAGCCCGGATCGGAGAACCACTGCGGCGAAATGCCGATCAAGTTTTTGAGCATGAGATTGATCGGCCCATAAGACGGGTTGAGCAAGCCTCGCCAGACTTCGGCACCTAGCCAGAAGGGAACGGCATAGGGGATGATCAGGAGCGAACGCCACAGTGGACGCAGTGGCAGATCGGGCGAGTTTAGTACCAATGCAAACAGCAGCCCCAGCGCAAACTGGGTGACAACGGTGCTTACGGCAAAGACCACCGTCCAAGCAAAGATACGCCAAAACGGATCGCGCACATTGGCATCCAGAACAACCCGCAACAGGTTATCAAACCCGATATAGGCCTCGAAGCCCGGAACCAAGATTTCTCGATCTGCACCCGTACCAGTCACAAAGTTTCCGCGTTCCTCACGGTAAACTTTGTTGGTCTGCTGATCGGTAACTTCGTTTTTCGCACTGTCGTACACATATACATGCTCTTGTGTTTGTGCCTGAAAAGCTTGATCCAGCAGCAACAGCTTGGTCAGCTTGATCAGGTGTGGTGGGTTCTGAATAGTCAACCCTGCTAGACGAGTGCTGTAACGCTGCGGGGTAATTCGGACAAATTCGCCCAGGGCGTTGGGTACATCCTTACTGTCGCGTGCTCCGTAGGTGGTGTCATTGGCGGGAACGGCTTGCAAGCCGGTGACATCGGAACTAGCGATAAAGGTTTTACCATCAGGATCTACCAACCAGAAGCGAAAATCGCTCTGTTGGGGATCGGCTACAGGTCTGGCAAAAATATAGGCTTTATAAATTTCGGCGTTGTCTGGTGTGAAATATGTGGCCTCCCATTGACCCAAGACCTGCTGCTTGGTCAAGGTATGTCCATCGCCCCGATTGGTGAAGGCAACCGTGACCGAATAGGCCATCGGATAGACAACCAGTAGGAACATACCCGCCAACGCTGGCGAGATCCAGCGCCAAGGGTACAAACGCTCATCTAAGAAAACAATATTGACAATGATGGTAAAGACGGCGATGGCGATGCCAAGCGCAGCGCCAATGCGCGTACCCAGCGTGATAGAAAGTTGGATCGCAAAAGCATCAACAACCGCCAGAATAGCTAGCTTGAAAAATAAGGCTCTTAAAGAAGATTGACCAAAACGTATCATAATAAATTTTCCAGTATCTAAAAGGGCCGGAACATTCCGGCCCTTATCCTCGATGTATCGGTGATTAAATTACTTCGCTTTGGCGATGAGATCCCGCAATGACGCGCTGGCATCTTTCATCGCGGCATCAGGGGCAGCTTTCTGCTGGTAGACAAGATTCAGCGCATTGTTGCTGAGTGTCCAGACCGAGGCCATCGCTGGAATACCCGGCAGCGGATCACCATTGGCAATTGAGGCGGAAAAAGCATCAATATCGGGGTTAGTGACTTTCGTGCGAGTGGGTAGCCACGCTGGAACACCAAACTGTGCTTGATACAGTTTCAGCATGGTATCATCCGTCGCTAGAAACTCGCTGACAAACGCCTGTGCCAGAAGCGCATTCTTGCTGAGTTTGCTAACCATGAAGCCTTGCACACCAACAAACGGGTGAGCCTTCTCTGTGCCAGCGGGGATCACGGCAATGCCGAAATTGATGCCGGATTTGCGAATGTTATCGAGTTCCCACGGGCCATTGACCCACATCGCCAAACGTCCCTTTAGGAACAGGTCTTTGGCAACGTCGTAAGTGACCCCATCTTTAAGAACGCCTGCTTTGACGAGCTTATCAAGTTCGGTAGCCGCCTGAATTGAACCGGCGTTATCCATAATGACTTGCTTGGCATCATAGCCTCCTTGAGCATCACGCCCAAAGACACCGCCGCCGTAACTGGTCAACAGGCCATAATGTCCGTAGAGTTCGCCCGTGACAGTGAACGCGAAGCCTTGATCAGCTTTCTTGTCCGCTTGTAGCTTCGTCGCTACAGCTTGAGTTTCATCCCATGTTGTTGGGGGTGTAGGCACTAGATCTTTGTTGTAGAACATGGCGACAGCTTCGACCTGATAGGGAACACCCACCGTCTTGCCATCATAGGTAAAGGCTTGCACCGCTACCGGATCAAAGGATTTTACCTTGTCGGCGAGGTCTACAGTGGCAAGCAAGCCGTTTGAATAGAGTTCACCGATCCAGTCATTCGCGCCAGCAATAATGTCGGGGCCGTTGCCCGCCGGGGCAGCAATATTGAAGTTGGTACGAATGTCGCCGAAGTTCATCGTTTGGACACGAACCGGGACATTGTACTTGGCGCTAAAGTCCTTACCGGCGGCTTCGATAATCGCTTGACGTTCTGGGTTAACCCAGATAGTCAGGGTTCCTTCCACCGACGGGAGTGGCGTTGGGGTAACAGTAGGGGCAACGGTGGCTGCCGAAGCATCGGCAGTCGCGGCAGTAACAACCGATGTGGCAATGTGGTTGCTGACACTGAGAACTGCCATCAGGGCGACCGCGGCGAGGAATAAGGTGATCTTAAAAATGGATTTCATATCGAGTCTCCTAAAACTATTCCGTAAACAAAATGGTGCTTTCGATCAAAGACCGACGAACAACACAAATACTTGATAGTCTTTTTTTCTGCGGAGAGGGGAGTTTGATGGTGGGCAGACTTTGCTGGCAGCCTTTCTATCACAACATTTGTGCCGACTGTGGCTGAAGATGACCGCATTCAGTGTAACACAGCAATATATCGGCGGCTAGTACTGAGTCAAGCTTGATCAGTCATGTGCCAATCAACCGGAAGTGACGAGAGTCCCTACTGCTTCACCCATGACGGCAGCTTCCAATGATCCTTCTTCCCAGAAGTTGACTACTAAAATCGGCTGATTGTTGTCCATGCACAGAGTAAAAGCAGTCATATCCATCACTTCGAGACGCTGATCAATCGCATCCTGAAAGCTCAAGGTTTCGTAGCGATGAGCATTAGGATTCTTCTTGGGGTCGCTGTCATAAATGCCATCCACTTTGGTGGCTTTGATAATGACTTCCGCGTCGATCTCTTTGGCACGCAGTGCTGCTGCTGTATCTGTGGTGAAGTAGGGGTTGCCTGTCCCACCCGCGATAATGACGACGCGATTTTTTTCCAGATGGCGAATAGCCCGTAGGCGGATATATGGCTCGGCTACGCGGTTCATTTCCAATGCACTCATCACCCGCGAGTTGACCCCTTCGCGCTCCATTGCATCGCGTAGCGCCAGTGCATTCATTACCGTGGCGATCATGCCCATATAGTCGGCGGTGGATTGATCCATGCCGCGATCCACGCCCGTTTTGCCGCGCCACAGGTTGCCCGCGCCGATCACTACGCCAATCTGCACACCAAGGTTTTTCACGGCTTTGATACGATGGGCGATAAAGGCCGCTTGATCGGGATCAATGCCACTGCCGCCAGCCCCCGATAGTGCCTCGCCGCTGAGTTTGAGCAAGATGCGGTGATACTTTACTCCAGCGTGAGCGTGGTCTTTGCCGTTCGACGTGTTAGCGTTCATCGATCTCGCCCCCATTCCACCTGTGAATTCTTGATTTGCCTGATCCTGATTTCAAATTGCGACAAAAAAAGGGATCAGGTTGAAGCCTGATCCCCAGTGATAAACTACTCAGTTTATTCGGCCTCGGTTCCATCAGAACCGGAGTCTTCGCCGAGGGCGAAGCGTGCAAAGCGTCTGATGACGATGTTTTCTTTGATCTCAGCGATAAGCTGCGTGAGTACATCGCTCACTTTCGACTTATCGTCGTGCATCCAAGGCTGTTCAAGCAGCACGATTTCCTCGTACCACTTGTCCATGCGCCCATCGACAATCTTATCAACAACGGCTTCTTTCTTGCCCTCGTTGAGTGTCTTGCCACGCTGAACCGAACGCTCACGGTCAATATCTTCCTGCGGGATGTCTTCGCGCTTGACATAGCGCGGGGCAGTATTGGCGATATGCAGCGCCAGATCCTTGGCAAACTTCTTGAACTGATCGTTGCGTGCTACAAAGTCGGTTTCGGAATTCACTTCAACTAATACGCCAAGCCGCCCATTATGGTGAATATAAGACTGGATTACGCCTTCATTGGCGGCGCGATCCGCTTTCTTGGCGGCGGTGGCAATGCCCTTCTTACGCAGGAAATCAGTGGCTTTCGCGATGTCGCCATCATTTTCCAGCAGCGCCTTGCGGCAATCCTGGAATCCCGCCCCGGTAGCATCACGAAGCTCTTTAACCTGCTGGGCTGTTACTTCAACTGCCACGAACTTACTCCTTACTTAATTTAGGGTTTTCTCTTGGTCTCAGGCTTTTTCTCGCCAATTGGCTCATCGTCAAACGAGATTTCACCATCACGCAGCTTGGCAAGTGTCGCTGCGCCGAGGTAGCTTTCATCGTCTTCATCATCTTCGACACCGATCTCATCATCGAGCGACTCTTCATACTTGGAGAGATCGATACGTTCCATCGAACGCACTGGCTCGTTGTCGTTGTCCTCACCGATGTTTGCCTTACGCATCGCGATACCTTCCAGCGACGCATCAGCGATTTTACCTGCCAATAGTTTGATAGCGCGAATCGCGTCATCGTTGGCGGGGATCACATAGTCAATCTGGTCAGGGTCACAGTTGGTATCGACCAACGCAATAATCGGGATGTTGAGCGTGTTAGCTTCTTTAACCGCTGTGTGTTCGCGCCGCACATCAACGATGAACAGCATTTCGGGCAGGCGGGTCATGTAGCGCAGACCACCCAGACGCATCTGCAATTTCTCGATGATGCGGTCACGGATCAAACGCTCTTTCTTGGTGAGATTGTTCGTCTCGCCGCTTTCGCGTTCCGCCTCGAACCGCTTGAGCTGCTCAATACGCTTGCGGATCGTCGTCCAATTGGTGAGCGTTCCGCCTAGCCAACGCTGGTTGACATAGGGCATTGAAGCACGCTCGGCCTCTTGCTGGACGGTTTCCTGCGCCTGACGCTTGGTTCCAACAAACAGCACATTACCACCGTTGGAAACGGCATCACGCACAAGATCGTAGGAGTCTTCGAGGCTGGTTAACGTTTGTTGCAGGTCAATGATGTGGATGCCGTTACGCTCGGTGAAAATGTACGGCTTCATCTTTGGATTCCACTTCTTGGCACGGTGCCCGAAGTGAACGCCCGTCTCCAAAAGGGCTTTCATGGAGACAACTGTCATAATATTAGGTTCCTCCCAGAACGTGTTAGAACTTCCACGTCGTTCGCCCCCCGCCTTCATCCTGTAATAGGACACACGGGCAGAGTCCAGACGTGTGTTGATTTTGAGTTAATCAAGTCGATCAACCCGGCGAAAAATTTTACCACAGGTACTCTTGTGCTTCAAGGGTGTGCTCAGGGTGGTTTGCAAAATCGCATACCATAAATCCTCGGCTACGGAGTGTAGTCGTGGTGAGGCGCTGTATATCCTGATATGGTAGAATATTAGTGAAAGATTTCGCAATGGGTCGTAACAGGAGCGTGTCGTGAACTCTCTTACCGCTCGTAAAGCCAGACTCAGCCTGTCGGAAGTTGCTAAAGGCTTCCGCGTTGACCCTATCGGAATTATGACGCAGCTTCAACATGAATATGGCGACTTCATCATGATCCAAGTCATGCCGGGGTTGGTCAACTATGTCATTTTTTCGCCGGAACTAGCCTATGATATTCTGGTTAAACGGCCTGAGCAGTTCCAGAAACCTGTCCTTGCCAAGCGCATGTTGAAGTCGTCATTCGGCAACGGGATCTTTTTTAGCGAAGGAACTTTCTGGCGCAGGCAGCGGAAATTGGCACAACCCGCCTTCAACCATGCCCGTATTCACGTCTATGCCAATGATATGGTTGCCAACACCCAGAAAATGCTGGAGCGCTGGCAAACCAATCCACAGATCGATCTGGCGAAAGAGATGCACGCCCTCACCTTGGTGATTGTCGTCAACGCCCTGTTCAAAACCGATATTTCTGGGCTAACCGATACGATTGGACAAGCAATGGGCGAACTGACGGCGGTGGCAGGCGAACAGGCGACTTCAATGCTACACTTGATGCTGCCTAGCTGGCTGCCCACCTCGATTAACCAGCGCAAGCAGCGTGCAGTAGACATACTCAACCCGATTATCTACAAGCTACTGGCAGATCAGCGAGCTTCCACTGTCGATAAAGGCGATCTGCTGTCGATGTTCTTGCAGGCCGTAGACGAGGAAACGGGCGAACGTATGACCGACCTACAGGTTCGCGATGAACTGATGACCATGTTTATCGCTGGGCATGATACGAGTGCCAATGCGTTGGCGTGGACACTGGTCGAATTGGCGCGGCATCCCGAAATCGAAGCGAAACTTCACGCCGAAGTCGATTCGGTATTGGGTGGGCGTGCGCCGCAGCTTTCCGACGTGCCGCTGCTGCCCTATACCCAGAACGTGATCAAAGAAGCACTGCGAATGTATCCGCCTGCGGTGTTCATTGCCCGCCAACCACTCTCCCCGCTCCACATTGGCGCGTCAAGTGTGCCGAAAACGGCGCTGATCAATATCATTCCCTATATGATTCAGCGTGACTCGCGCTGGTTTGACGATCCCAACAGCTTCAACCCAGATCGCTTCACAGCAGACTTTGAGAAGCAATTGCCCAAGTGTACGTATTTTCCGTTTGGCGCGGGGCCGCGCATTTGCATCGGCAATGGCTTCGCGATGCTGGAAATGCAGCTTGTGCTGGCAACCATCGTTCAGCGCTATCAACTCTCATTCGTGCCGGGGCAAGCACCCGTTGAGCCGAAGTTCGACCTAACGCTCGGGTTCAAACAAACTGTGAGAATGCAAATCGCAGAGCGGATTCCGGTTGCTGGCTAGTAACCAATGATGCGAGTCATTTTCGGCGTAACGGTGCCATTTGTGCCTAAAAGACTCGCGCTTTTGCTATTTTGTCTCTCTTTATAATGTTCCATTTAGGGTTCAATCGGCCCGCCAAACTAGCGTTGTTGCCGTTTTTAAGACCCGCACCATTGGTTAGTAGAATAACTGCCCATCAGATTGAATCATTAAGAATCAATCAAGCGTGTAAAAGGGAATCCATGCTTAAAGAAATCCTGTTATCTGTTATTTTTATCGTCTTATATTTTGGCTCGATAGTACTGTATATGACACGGATATACGCCGTCATTGAGCCGCGTACACGTCAATGGCTAGGACAAAGGCTGGGCGTAAAAATTACAAATTCGCCCCGTATGCGCAGTTCAGGCTGGACGATTGACGGTAAACACACGGCTCAACATTCGTTTATTGTTTTCTTTGCACAGTTGGCCTTTATTGTGGCAAGCGTCATTATTCCTATGATGGGACTGTTAACGATACTGGTTGCATTACTGGCGTTAGTGAATGGAGGCATGTGAGCGGATTTTGAGCGTTAGCCATCGCAACTGTCAAGCCGTCTAACAAGTGTTGGCGACGATTGTACAGCGCTATCAATTGTCGTTCGTGCCGGGGCAAGCACCCGTTGAGCCAAAGTTCGACCTAACGCTTAGCTTCAAACAACCTGTGAGAATGCAAATCGCAGAGCAGATGTCGATTGTCAGCTAGTAGCGTAGTATATAAAAATTAATCATGAGTGGTTCCGTCGGGCATGATAGCACCAGTTAAAATAGCATCAGTCAACTTGGCATCAATCAAATTTGCATCTCTCAGGTTAGCGCCACTGAGATCTGCCAGCGTCAAGTCAACGCTACCCAAGTCCGCTTCCTCTAAATTAGCGCCGCTCAAATTGGCTTCGCTTAGCGTAGCACTATCCAGACAGGCTCCGCTCAAATTCGCTTTGCTAAGATTGGCTTTGTTGAGGTTGGCATGGGTTAAGTCGGCATCACTTAAGTTTGCGCCGCTCAAATTGGCGCGGCTTAGGT
>JBDTVG010000168.1:0-8272 GCA_040007395.1 Chloroflexota bacterium | reverse complement strand
TCAAACAGGCGAACGCTTTGTCGCTGTGCTGATACCTATCCGAAACTTAGGTTATCTACTAAGACGCGCACCTACTGTTGGGCACTTTTTCGACTCTCTGACCGTTTGAAGAAGCGTCCAAACGGCGTGAAAAATTCCTCAAAGGCGGCCTGCCATGCACTTGGGCTGGTTAATTCCATCATTTGTCACTCACTCATCACTTTGGTGACTGAGTATGCCCCGCCGCTGCTGGCCTCACAAACTCCGGTTGTAGAACTACATCCAAACTTCTGTAGGAACAATGCCAGCGTTGTCCATTGTTATCCCTGCGGCGGTGAGGAGAACGGCTTGACAGTGCCGGGGAATTTCGGGTAAACTTCCACCACTCAATTTGGCGACGTGGCCAAGTGGTAAGGCATGGGTCTGCAAAACCCTTATCGCGAGTTCGATCCTCGCCGTCGCCTTCGTTAGTGTTCAGTGTTTTGACCCTCGACTTGGCAAGCGTTTTCGGGTAAACTTCCACAACTTCAATTTGGCGACGTGGCCAAGTGGCTAAGGCAGGGGCCTGCAAAGCCCCCATCGCGAGTTCGAGTCTCGCCGTCGCCTCTCTAATTTAGACCCCCGACTTTATTCTTCTGGTCGGGGGTCTTTTTGATCCGGGTGATCTGAGTGATTCTGTTGATCGGGCGGTTCTGACGCAGCTTTCTGGGCTGCGTCGTCTGGGTCTTCGAGGGCGGTAAAGCGCATGAAGGCGCGTTCCAGCGGCCCCATATCTTCGGGATAGGCCGTATCATCGTAAGATTCGAGGATGCGATAGCCCTCTTTGATGTAACTGCGAACCGTGTGCGGGCTGACTCCCATTTCGTCGGCAGCGAGATGGGCGGGCAACCCCTCGATCACGCATAGCCACAACGCTTGCCGCACGCGATCCGTTAGGCCGGGATACTCACGCTCCGAGGGGACTACCGCCGCGTTGAAGATCCGCACATCGAAATGCGTTGAGGCCGCTTCGCGAATCCCCGGCGTGATAATAAACTTGTGTTCCAGCGCGTAGACAATCGCCCCGACAATCTGAATTTTGACCTCGTTCCGCAGCAAATAGCCCCGCGCCCCGGCATCGAAAGCCGCCGCCGCCCGTTCACCATCGGCACTGCGCCCCAAACACAGGATCATCACATGGGCGACCAAACTTCGCAACTTGGCAAGGCCAGCACTCAGCGCAGCCGTAGTCTTGAAAAGCTCCGAGTCGAGCAGGATCACGTCGGGCAGTTCCGCGACTGCCAGCCCTTTGAGGTACGCAACCGCCTCGTCCAACGTGTACGTCAACGCGATGACCCGTGTGCGCCGATCCCACGCCAAGTAGCTGTTCAACGATTCCAGCGCGTAAAAATCCTGATCGAGTATCAGCACTTTCAGATTGATTTTGCTATTCATAGACCCTCGCGCTAGATACCCTTGCGTTCATGCAGGAGACAAGTCAAATTAACACACCTTATTCGGGAGGCCAAAAACCAAACCGATAGTTTCATACTGCTGCCCGTGTGCGATTAAGGACTAACACGGCTATTTTAACCCAACTACGCGGTCATGGATAATGGGGATCGGGTGAGGGCAAACACATCAAATCAAAAACACGAACTATTCAGCGGACAGGGCAAGCCCAGTCCCTACATCGAAACCGTGTTCTGTAGGGACAACGCCTGCGTTGTCCGTAGACCAACCCTAAAAGGCGGCAGGACAATTTTTGATGCGATTGCCCTAGGGGTAAGGATTATCTCACTTGGCGCAATGCCCATCCCACGCCAATTCATAGATGGTCATGCCACCCATCGGGCCGTTAGCGTTAAAGCGTTCACACAAGCGGGGATCGTCGGCGGCAGCAGGGCGTTGGCTGGGCAGCACCATCAAGTAGCGTGTGCCGCGCTGCTGCATCAACTTCATGATCGCCACCGGATCAAGGATGATCGGCACGACTTCGGGGCTAACCAACCCGGCGAGATCGAGGATCGGGCGCGGCGCAAAATAGCCGACTGCGCCAATATCATGGACTGCCAACAACTGATCGGGCGGGACGTTTTGCGCCAGCCAATGGGCGGCGGGGATCATCTCGGCATCGATCATCTGAACATCGCGGGCAAAGTAGCCTGCGCCGCTCAACCAGAAAAACACAAAGAGCAGCAGTGCGGCAGTTGCAAGGCTCCGTGCCAAGACGCGGCTAATCAGAGTCCGCCGACTGGATCGCACGATCCACAGTGTCCCGCCGACTCCCAACACAATCAGCGGCGGCAGCGAAGGGATCACATAGCGCCCATGCTGGTAGTAAGCGGGCAGTCGCAGCGTATAGAGTAGGATCAACGCGGCAGGCCAGATCAACAGTATGAGATACAGCAGCGCCGTCCGCGAACGTTGGTGGATCAGTTGCACCGCTGCCCACACCATACCGGGGACGAGGAATAACTGTCCGCCTGCTGTCAGCGGTTGCAGCATCGCCCACAGGTTAACCCAAATCGGCTGGGCGAGCAGCGGCGCTTGTTCGGCTTGCTTGGCGGAAAATGTGTTGGGCAGCAATGTCCCATTCAAACTGACGTTCAGCAGCGCGTAGGGCAAAATACCGATCAGCCCGCCGATCAATGCCCCGGCGATCCACGCGACCAACGCTCGAGGCGATGGCTGTGGCTGGACGATCACCATCAGAAATACCAGCAGGCCAACGAGCAATATGCCTTCGGGTCGGGTCGCAATCAGGATCGCGCCGATAACGCCGAAGGCCGCGCCACGCCCGAAACGGTTTACCTCACCCCCCATCGCTTTCGACGGTGGGAATTTGGTTAAGTCAGCGGGCGAGGCCTGCCTCGCCCCTACACCAAACTGTATTTTGTAGGGGTCAGGCAGGCCCGACCCACTCTCCATAAACTCCGAGGGAGCGTTAGGCGACTCGATCTCGCCACAGGCCAACGCAATCACAATGAGGGACAGCGTGCCGAATAGCATAGTCTCCATGCCCGATGCCGCTGCCCACACCAGATGCCATGCGATGACCAACGCCAACCCTGTCCACAGGCCGACTCCGCGCAGGGTCGGAAAGACCCGATCCGCCAATCGTGCCCCGACCAATCCAGCCAACGCCAACGCTACCGCACCGAGTGCATAAGTCCAGACGAAGTACGGGACATGCAGCGCATAGCCAATCGCCAGCAACACTGTATAAAACGGCGAAGTCGATCCGGCGCTGCGTACTCCCGGCACATATTCAAATTGGCCTGTTTGCGCCAGATTGCGCCCGTAAGTCTGGTGAATCCACGAGTCGTCCAGCGGAAAGCCCAGATTACCCACCATTGCCCGCGTGACCAACACATAGATCAAGACACTGATGAGCGCAACGCCAATAATGAATAGATCGCGGCGGGAGAAGTTTCGCATAGACTCTACTTTACTCGATAAATGCGAATGAAATCATCATGGTACAACGGCTCCAAAAAGGGCGGTGAGATAGTTCCTTCGTACAGCGGACGCATCGGCAAGGTAACGTTGTTATCCAGTACAATGTCCGTTACGCCATAGCGTTTGGCAAGTTCAGGGATCACATCGGGCGGCGCGTTTGGTACGACCACCCCCGATAAGCCTGTGAAATAATAGAATGCCGACGGATCGTTGATCATCACGACGCTATCGGCTGGTAAATGGCTGGCGATCTGGACGAAGTTACCGCCCGCACTATTGAAACTGTTGACGGTACGCAAAAATATATTGATGCTGAACAAGATCGCCCAAACGAGTAAGGCCGCGCCGAAGAACAAGCGGGCTTGCGGTAGTCGCCAGCGCCGCCGGGGAGCGATCCACGCCAGCACATCATCGAGGCCGACAATCCCCAACGCCGCCCAGAACGGAATCAGCGCCGAGGCCGAGTGGAACAATCCGCCCCGGTAGCCGGGGAACGCAAATACAAACGTCATAGCGAGATGCAGCCCTAGCGCATACAACCACAAGCCACTCAACAGCGGATCGCGGCGGCGTTTCCACAGCGCAAGGAGCATAAACGGAGTCAGCAGAATTTGCCCCTGTTCGCCCACAAATCGCCCCACATTAACCTTCAAGGCTTCCCACCGCGAGTTTAGGATATTCTCCGGCCCCCACGCGATGAAGTCCGCTAGGCTGCTGCCCGGTGGATAGTTGGCGATCTCGTCATAGGAGCGCATCCACGCCGTTTGGAAGCCACCCGGCGGCAAGATCGCGCCCACCGTGTTGAGATTCCGCACAAACCAAGGAGTCATCACTAGCAGATAGGCGATGATCCCGACAGCGGCACAACGCAACGTTCGCTTTACCTCACCCCCCAACCCCCTCTCCGAATTCGGAGAGGGGGAGGCAGGCGACGAATCGATCCCAATCTGCTTGAAACGAGGCCACACCGCCACAATGATCAAGACAATCAGCAGCAGCACGCCATCGGCGCGAGTCAGGTGGGCGAACGCTGCCATGGCTCCGCTCAACGCAAACCAACGCCAGCTACCAGATTCACCGCCCGATCTGCGCCCTAGTCCCATCGCCAGCAGAGATAATGCGCCGGCGAAGCCATACGGCGCGAAGGTGCTGGTCGTTGTCCAATAGGCCATATAGAACCCGCTGAACATCGTCAGCAGTCCCGCGATCCATGCCGTGCGGCGCGTCTTGCCGATCAATGCGCCGAGCGTAAAACCAATCAGCACGATCCCGGCATAGAGTGGGACAAATAATAATTGCGCCGCATCGAAGGTCGCGTCGCCGATGAACAAGCCAACCGCCGCCACCAGTGAGGCCATCGGCATCCAATACAAATGGCTTGGCGCAGGCAAACTAGTAGGCGCACCGATATAAGTCCACAACGCGGCATCAGTTAGCCCTTTGCCTTGCGCCAACCGCTGCCCCGCATTGAAGTAATAGTACGCATCGGTGTAGCCGGGATGCTTGAGCAGAATCGCCATGACCGTTCCAACGATCAACGCCAGCACAGTAATGATCACTCCATCACGCCGATAGGTATGGGGAATCATGGCTGATCCTCGCAGATGGCTTGCTGCGCCGTTGCATCAGGGCGTTCATACAGATAGATCAATAGATCGTTATACGCCTCGACAGAGACTTGGCGATAATGCACGTTCAGCCAACCCAATGATGGTGACGCGCCGCTTTCTTCGGCAATCTGGCGCTGGAAGATCACAAACCAGATTCGCGAACTGCCATGCGCCGCCGCCGATATACAGTTATCAGCGAATAAGTTCAGCACTTTTTGAGTCGGGATCGCCAATGTGTCTTCGCCAGAACCGGGCGTATCGCGCACATAGCTTTGTGCCAGTGTACGATTGTAGTAGACCATTGGCAGCAGTGTGAGCTTATTGGCGTGAACCACGCGATCCCCTTCTTGCCACACATCCGCAATCGCCCTGTCGGCTGTGTCGAAGGGCGGGCGCGGGAACGTATTCCAAGTGTAATGGATCGACAATCCAAGCACGATAGTGATGAGCCATGACACACTGACTAGCCCGACTATCAGAGATGGCAGGCGGGCGCGAGTGAGCAGCCACGCCAGCGCTATATAAAAGATCAAGCCGGACGGCAGCAGCGCACGAGTCAAATACACTGAGCGCCACTGTGACACCAGCCACATCAGCGCCATTGGGACGTTTGCTAGCCATAGCGCAAACGCCAGCATCATAGAATCTTTGCGGTGTAGCCTAAAAGTATCGGCGGCGCGGTAGAACAACAGAATCAACAGTAGTACCAACGTAATCACACTGGCGATCAACGGCAGCATTGCAGTCACGGGCAGATCGGCAAACAAAAACGACCACAGTGTTACCAAAAATTGAATCGGAGTCGGCTTGGCGATCCAGTACGCGCCGATCTTGCCAAACTGCGCCGGGAGGTTAACCAGCCACGGAAAATAGATCAGGATTGCCAACCCTGCACTCAGCGCCAAACGGATCAATTGATCGCGACGACGCACCACAATCGGCACGAGTCCGAGTGCGATCAGATAGAATCCGGCAAGCTGCTGCGTGTACATCGCCAGTCCTGCTAGCACGCCAAACGCGATCCAATAAGCCGCTTTATAAGTCCGCCACCCTTTGATGAAGCAATACGTCGCGCTGATGAGCAGCAGCCCCAACAGCGCATACATTCGCGCTTCCTGCGAATATTGCACAGAGAAGGGCGCAACCGCCGCGATCAGCGCCGCGACTAAGCCAGTACGCTCATCGAAAAGTTCTCGCGCCAGCAGATACAAGCCGTAAATCGTCAACAGGCCGCACAGCACGCTCAACAGCCGCACCGCTGCAACACTCTGCCCAAAGATCCGCATCCAGCCGTCAAGCAAGCCGTAATACAGCAACGGGTGGACATCGGCGGCAGCTCCGCCAACGGGAGTCAGTGTGCCGTACAGCATGGCGCTCAAGCCCTTTTCGCTGAAAAGTACCGCGAACGCTTCATCGTACCACAACGTGCGACTGCTCAACGCGATCAGACGCAGGCCAAGCGCCAGTAATAGAATCAGCAGCAGCGGAAGCCGAAGTTTGGTCATGACGGCAAACTAACCGATCCGCTGACAGGTTCAGGGCGTGCGGTGGCAGGCTGAGTCTGTCGCCAGCGCTGCTGCGTCGTCAAGAGCAGGATCAACGCGCCGAAGGGCAGCGGCAGATAGACGGCGGGACTTTCGATATGGTTGGTGACTGTTGCCAGAAACAGCCACCAATGGAACACCGTCACCGCGATCATTACGATGATGACGGGCAGCGTGCCGGATCGATTCAGTTCGCGCAAGTAGAAGGCAAAGACAAACAGCAGCACCACGAAATGCGGAGTCGCCGTTCGCACCGAGATCAAATGGGTCACGGTCACAGTGAGCGCGATAGTCCAGTTGTACAACGTGAGATCGCGTTTCCACAATACGCCGAACCACGCCCACAGCATCAAGAGGACAAGCGCTGCATCAATCACCAGTTCGCCGGGGCGACCCAGAAATGGCAGATAGACTTGCGTGATCACCCACACTGGCGATCCGATGCGCGTATAGCCGTTGTATTGGCTGGCCTGTGCGATCCAATCGCCCAACCATGAGGGTAGCAGCACAAACGATAAACCCAACAGAATCGCCAGCGTTACGCCTGCGCTGACCAGAAATCGCCAGCGTCCGAAGCGGATCGCCCACAACACCAGAAACGGGATCAACAGAATGCCAAGCTGCGGTTTGTAGGTCGAAACTGCCAGCACAACCCCCGCTAATGTGTCATGCTGTTTCGCCAATGCCCACAGCGCCACAATTTCCAGACAGACGACGATTACGCCGGGTTGTCCCAAAAATAATCCGCGTGCCGCCGGATAAAGCGTGACCGCCCAGACGATGCCGAACATCATTAGCCATGAGCTAGGCCGCCAGTTGAACAGATCCGCCAACAGAACAAAGGCTAGCGCGACAGCGGCTCCAGTCAACACCATCCAGATTGCCGAAGCGAGATCGTAAGGCAGCACCGTTAGCGGCGCAATCAAGATTGCCGTTGGGAACGGGTAGAGAAAGTCACCGGGATACTGATCCAGCGCGGGGTCGGTGCTGGCGGGTGCGCCGTACAGAAATAGCTCGACTTGGCGCGACACTGCGGTGCTGTACGGATTACGGCCTTCGACCCAGAAGGCTTCCGCGCCCTGCCAGCGCTGATAAAAGTCGTTCGCGCCGACATAGCGCGGCTGCGTGACATAGGTATAGAGCGCCCAGACGTTGAGCGCCATAAAGATCAGCACCATTCCCGTGAGGGCGAGCCGTCGTGTTGTCAATGTCGTTTGCCTGTTGTTGACATTTTTCTGCCTGAAAAGAGAGTAACGGTAGAATGCGTCTAGGCGGCAAACGCCGACTCACATTCTATCTAATCCAGTTCGCTTTGACTCACTAGTGTCGCAATAAACTGCTCGTAGTCTTCATGCAGTTTTAGCTCCATATCCCGATACAGACGACGGCGTTCCGTCTGAACAGTCTCGCCGCTGATAGGATTGTAGCCTTCTTTGAAAAAAGTTTCCCAGTAAACTCCCGTGCCGCGCTTTTGCCAAGAGGGGAGATCGTTAAAGTTGATACCATTCTGATATAACAGTTCGTTTTTATCAGCGACTGATAGGCCAATAAGGGCATCCGTCGCGGCGTTCACCGATTGCCCTTGCTTGCGTAACAGCCAGTAGCAGTGAGCATTTAAGGCATTCCGATGTGCATCTTCTTGTCGCCAGCGGAAATAATCGATGACGACTTCAATTCCCGGAAGCTGACAGATGCGGC
>JBDTVG010000167.1:0-4059 GCA_040007395.1 Chloroflexota bacterium | reverse complement strand
CTTCTCATCTTGGTCAACACTCCTTTTTTGTCAATATCGATTCCACATTAGACGTATTGTATTGTCTAGACGAAAGTGATGTTCGCCACTCGGAGAGTAGTTTTCCTCGCCCTTGTCTTGTTTGCAGCAAGGATTAGGGGAACGTTAATCTCTTAGTCACTCTGCGGAAAAAACGATAGAGTGGCGTTATCATTGTGAACTAACCTGCAATCTGATGGCACAAAGCACACTAAAGGAAGGCGGCACAGTGAAACGTTCAGCATGGATGAGTCGAGCAGTTGTCGCGGTGCTGATGATCGGTGTTGTGTTGGCGCTGCCCATCATTGTGCTAGCCCACGTACCGCGCACCATTGCAGGCAAATACGATGTCGAGGTGGGCTGGGACAAGGAACCGACTTACGCCGCTGAACGAAACGCCGCCTCGATTCAGATTAACCGCATCGGCACAGAAGATGGTGTTGACGGCGTAGAGAAAACCTTGAAGGTCAATATTGCATCAGGCGGCAACACTCCAAAAGAATATATACTGCGTGCCACCAATAAAAAAGGTTATTATTTAGCTGACTTCACGCCGCCACAAGCGGGCAGTTATATTTTTACCTTCGTCGGCACTATCGAAGAGACAGCCGTCAACGAACGGTTCGAGTCGGGGCCGGGGCGTTTCGACGATGCCATCGTTAATCCTAACCGACCCGCACCAGCGGAAACCCCAATTGGTAATCGCACCGCATTCAGAATCCTGTTGATTGTCGCGGCCTCCGCCATCGTTGCGTTTGCGACAGTGCTTACGATTGCGCTTCGGCGGCGGCAAAAATCAAGACGATAGCGTTTGTTAGCTTGTGGATGTTTTAATGTTAATCCAGTTACCCCGTGTGACTCGCAGAACGAAATTTCGGGCGCTTCGGCTGTTAGGCTTGTTCATTGGGCTATGCTTGCTGAGTGCTGCGGCGATTCCCGTTCTTGCTCACGCCAATCTGGTTCGCTCTGAGCCAGAAGCCAATGCAGTGCTAGACGGGTCACCGTCGCAGGTAAAGCTGTGGTTCTCGGAAGTGCCTGAACCTGCCTTCTCACAGATTCAAATTTTAGATCGCTTGGGCAATGTCGTTGCTGGGGTTGGCTCGCTGCAAACCGATCCCAGCGATCCGAAAGTGCTGTCGGTATCGCTGCCCACGCTGGCACATGGCATCTATACGGTTACGTGGCAAACGCTTTCAGCGGTCGATGGTCACGTTACGGCAGGCGGCTTTGCCTTCGTCATCGGGCAAGATCAGGTTCCGGCAGGCGGCTTAAAAGCCCCTACCGCCATTGCCACCTCGACCAGCCCGACTTTGCCCGCCGTGCTGACGCGCTGGTTGTCCTATCTGGCGGTAGCACTGCTCACTGGTGGATTCGCTTTCGTGCCGCTGGTCTTCCAACCCGCCCTGAATCAGGCTGCCACACAGCGCCGCAAATCAAATAAAGCATCGGCTCCATCACCGGGCGGTGCCAGTGGATCATTCTCCCATGCGTCAGGCTTGTTCGCCGTACTGGCGGTAAGCTGGCTCGCGCTGCTGCTCGCTGGGATCGCTGGGGCGGCGGTAGAGGCCAATGCCGCAGGCGGGACTCTTGTGGCACTGCTTGGCAATACGCGGTTTGGGTCGCTGTTCTGGGTGCGAATGCTGCTGCTGGCGATGATTGGTCTGTTGTTGGTATTTCGGCAGTCGCGCTGGTGGCGGCGCGAGATGGCGATGCGCTGGTGGTGGTTCGGGGTGCTGATCAATATGCTGATCCTCGTGACCATCAGTTTGGGCAGCCATGCCGCCGCGCTGCCGCAACCTGTGATCGCGGTTGCCGCCGATTGGCTGCATATGCTCACCGCGAGTCTGTGGATCGGTGGGTTAGTGGCGCTGTTGTTAGCGCTGCTATGGCTGCGTCGTACCCCCAACGACGATAAAGATCGCACAATGGCAATGCTGATTATGCGCTTTTCGCAGGTAGCAACATTGTGCCTCATCGCGATTGGCTTGACTGGGCTAGTCCAGACCTTCTTTCAGGTCAACAATCTGTGGAATCTAATCGATACACCCTATGGCTTGACCCTGCTGCTCAAACTCGGTTTGCTCATTCCGCTGTTAGGAGTAGGTGTGGTAAACCTCCTAATGACCCAGCGGCGCATTGCCAAAACGCTGGAACCCTCTGATAAAGCTACACAGCCTTGGAAACGGTTGATCCTGCGGACAGTGAGTATCGAGATCGCCCTCGTCGCAGCGATCTTGCTCGTCACAGGCATCCTGACCAACCAGCCACCGTCGCGGGAAGCCTTTGGCCCCGGCACGGTGCTGCACGGACAGGCCAACGATGTGCGTATCACTGTTGCCGCAAATCCCGGTCTACCCGGTCTGAACACCTTCGACATTTATTTGAAAGATACGCTGAATCGACCCATTGATAATACGGAAAAGGTCGCCCTGATATTCGATATGGTTGAACACGATATGGGTCAGCAGGAAGCCGTTGCTGATCGGGTCGAACCCGGACACTATGTGGTGCAGGGCGGCTATATTTCTATGATCGGGACGTGGCAAACCGAAGTGCTAGTACGACGTACAGGTCAGGACGATGCACGGACGATGCTCACCATGCCCGTCGTGTCGATCCAACCGCTGCCCAGCAGTCCGACTCTAGTCACACTGTCACGGGCGGTGCTTGGTTTACAGATTATAATTGTCGGCGGACTGCTGATTGCGTGGGTGCGCCGTCTGCTGCGATCACGCCGCTGGGCAAATTTCGCGGCGCTGATCTTGGGCTGCGTTACAATTATGGCTGGCTTAGGAGTCGGGGCGACTGGCTTTGCAACGGGCATGGATGCAATCCCGCTGCTGCAAAACCCGATCCCGGTAGATGCAGCATCGCTGGCGCGTGGTCAACAGATCTATAAGGACAACTGTCTAGCCTGTCACGGCGAATCAGGGGCAGGTGATGGCGAAGTTGGGAAATCGCTCGACCCGCCGCCTGCGAACTTTCAGATTCACATGGCAGCAGGTCATACCGATGGGCAAATATTTGATTGGGTAACGCGAGGTATCACAGGCAGCGCCATGCCCGGTTTTGGCATGACGCTGACAGACCAGCAACGTTGGGACGTGATCAACTATATCAGGACATTTGCCAACCCTCAAGCCAAAACGCCATAAGATTAGTGAACTACATTTACCTGAATCTAAGTCCCGCTTGCTCCATGTCAAATCTGGGAATCTGCCAACATGATCGCGCTAGCGCACGCTATAATATTTTGAAATTTTTCGTATCCACACTGACCCCTTAATCCTCTTATGGAGAAAACATGAACGCGACTGATTATGCAGAGGAACATCGCGAGTTATTTCTCGCGGAACTTAAGGAACTGCTGCACATTCCAAGCATCAGTACCTTGCCAGAAAATGCCAACGATATGCAGCGTGCTGCACAGTGGATCGTCGCACAGTTGCGCACTATCGGTATGACCACCGTTGACATTTACCCGACAGCGGGCCATCCCATCATTTTCAGTTCGTGGTTGGAGATCCCCGACGCGCCGACGGTGCTGGTTTACGGTCACTACGATGTGCAGCCTGTCGATCCGATTGACGAGTGGCACAGCGATCCGTTCGATCCTACCACCCGCGATGGCAAACTGTATGCACGGGGATCGTCAGACGATAAGGGACAGATTTTCGCACAGATCAAAGCTATCGATTCGCTGATGAAAGCGCATAACGGCGTTCTACCTGTCAACGTCAAGTTCCTAATCGAGGGCGAAGAAGAGATTGGCTCGGATAATCTTGACGCATTTATCGCTTCCCATCAGGATCTACTCCGTGCCGATGTCTGCGTCATCTCCGATACCAGTGTCCTGTCCATGAACCAGCCGTTGATTGTGTCCAGTGTACGTGGGCTGCTCTATATGGAACTTGAGGTCAAGGGGCCGCGTCAAGATTTGCATTCCGGCGGCTATGGTGGCACTGTACACAATCCAGCGCAGGCCCTGTGCGAGATCGTAGCGGCGCTGCACAATCCCGATGGAACGGTAGCCATACCGGG
>JBDTVG010000166.1:0-10700 GCA_040007395.1 Chloroflexota bacterium | reverse complement strand
AAAAAATCTAACGGTGCACCTGCTGTAAAAGACAAGAAATTAAAGGACTAGTAGTCCGATTTCGTTTTCCGATTTCAGTTATCTATTTTCTTTTAGGCTATGGAGAGAACATGACTAAAAAATCTCATTTATCGCGCTTGTCGTTCTTGTTGTTGGCGGCGCTGCTGCTTGTGATGGGTACAGGATTGGCTCCGCAGAATAGTAACTATGCCTCAGCACAGGCTGCTACACCCGCCCCCACTAGCACTGCTGTCGATACTTCTAAGTGGCTTCACGTTTACTTTACCGATCCATCTCAAGTAGACGAAAGCGTGATCGACGCAAATAAAACGATGGCGCGCTATGTACTACTCTCGCTCAAAGCCGCCGCCAAAACGATTGATATTGCCTCGTTCGACTTTAATTTGCCAGAGGTTGCAGACGCGCTGGTAGCTGCCAAGAATCGCGGCGTGGTGGTGCGGGCTGTCCTTGATGAGAAAAATGGTAACCAGAAGTTGAAAGCTAGTGATTCACCCAGTGGGATCGCTCTTGATGTGGTAAAAACACTTACCGATGCCGATATTACGGTGGTGAATGGCGGGCGTTCCAATGGATTGATGCACGACAAGATCATCATTGTAGATAGCAAACTGCTATTTATGGGATCTTGGAATATGTCGTACAACGATACCTACCGCAATAACAATAATTTGCTGGTAATCGCCAACCCAACCTTGATTGCGAACTATCAGGCCAAGTTCAATGAACTGTTTGTTAGCAAGCGGTTTGGCACGAAAGCTCAGGTAAAGGCGCTAACTCCGAGGTTCATTATCAAGGGTACAGTGGTCGAGAATTACTTCTCGCCCAAAGATGAAGTGATCGCCAAACTCGTGAACGTCGTGAAATCTGCCCAGAAGTCGATCAAGTTTATGGCGTTTACCTACACCCAAAAAGATCTGACAGCGGCGATAATCGAACGGGCGGGGGCAGGTATCGAAGTATCGGGTGTGATCGAAAATCGTGGCGCTTCGAACGGCGCTCTGCCCGACTTGTTTTGCGCGGGCATTCCAGTACGTACAGATGGCAACAAATATACCATGCACCACAAAGTAATCATTATTGATGATCAGATAGTGGTGACAGGTTCATTCAACTTCACGCAGACTGCCGACAATGCAAACGATGACAATGTACTAATTATTTATAATGCCGCTGTTGCCGACCAATACAATCAAGAGTTCGCGAAGGTTTATGGTATCGGCAAAACGCCTGATGCTTCATCAATCGTTTGCGATGCCGAAAGCCAGCCCTAGCAGCAGCATCTAACGATTAACTACAATTGCATTCAGCGGTAGGGTTACCTTACCGCTGAAGTGGCTTCATCAGGCAGATTCGCGTCGGAACTTGCACTCCGGTTAGCCCTAATTCCTCGAAACCTTGACTCTTGAGCAATGCCAAACCGGCGTGGGCAAAAGCCTGTGTGTTCAGTGCAATCCAGTCGTGGTTAGGTTCGACCTGTACTAGGGTGTCTTTGAGCAGTCGATAGCCCAGACCATGATTACGCATTGCCGCGATCACGCCAAATTCCATCATAAAAACGCCAGCCCCTTCGGGACGAGGCACTTGGTCTTTGGGGGCAAAACGTGGTCGCCAGCGATCATTTAGTTCGTTGCCACTAATATCGATCCACCATGAGAAGCCGACGACATCATCGCCCGAAAGGATGACCATGCCGCCGAAGCCGGGGCGTTGGCCATCTGCCACCAATTGCGAACGGGCATCGTTCAGCGACAGCGTTTCGCCCCAAGGTGGGGTGGTAAAGACATCGTGGAAAGCTTGTGCAACCTGATCGGCGTAGGCGGGGTCGTAAGGGATAAATTTAGCTGTACGGTGCATATGGAGTAAGACTCCCTGTATTGTATGAAAAATATATAAACAGAATAGGTGACTAAATCTTACACGAAAAACGTGCGGACTTGTAGTAACAAACCTGCAAAGACATATATCTTTTCGGGATTGCTCCTGCCAAGAGACGAACTTACGTTGAGCGCGAATCGTGGGTATAATTGGCGCTCCTGTGCAGGAGAGATTATGCAGATTCGAGTAGAAGGTCGCCACCCTTTGCGTGGCATTTATCATGGTTCCGGCAATAGTAATAGCGCAATGGCATTGATTGCTGCGGCGTTGTTGACGGACGCACCTGTGACTTTGACCAATGTGCCAGAGACAGCCAGTGTCGCGGCAATGCTTGAAGTAGGCAACTCGTTGGGCAGTGTAATCAAGCGGCGCAGCGGGACGCTCCACCTCAGCACCCTACACATTGAACAGAGTGGTCTGGATCGGGAACATACTGATGCGTTGGGTGGGACAATCCTGTTTCTCGCGCCGATCTTGGCTAGACGCGGACAGGCACATATGGTGATCGATTACGCGATTAGCCGTGTGCAGCCACACTTAACCGCCCTGCGCGATCTGGGAATTCGGGTGACGGTGGACGGCGGCACGATTGATCTGGTTGCAACGGCGTGGGATCGCGTCGAGATTGTGCTGACACAAACCAGCGTCACCGCAACAGCGTTGGCGTGTATGCTGGCGGCGGTCTTTGGCAACCATACCGTGATTGCCAATGCCGCCTCTGAGCCGCATGTAGTCGATCTGTTAAATATGCTTGTCGCGATGGGCGCACAGATTAACGGGATCGGATCGAATCTATTGACGATTCACGGGCGCAAAGCCCTTGGCGGCGCGACTTACGCTGTTTCGCCTGACCATGTAGAAATCGCTAGTGCAGTTGCCCTTGCTGCCTTAAGTGGCGGATCGCTGACCATTGAGGGGATCGCTGCTCACGATCTGCGGTTGATCGCGAAAACTTATGCGCGGTTGGGCGTGCAGATGAACTTTGGCGAAGACTCGCTCAACGTGCCAATTCACGACGAGTTTATCATGTCGCAGCGCGAAGAAGATGTCGATGTCTCGGTGGAGTCATCCCCTTGGCCCGGTTTTCCCTCAGACCTAATTGCGATGGCAACGGTCATTGCCACGCAAGCACAAGGCACAGTTTTGATCCATGAAAAGCTGTTCAACAACCGTATGCTGTTCATAGACCGCCTGAATGCGATGGGCGCACAGATCGTGTTGTGCGATCCGCACCGCGCTATTGTCGTGGGGGCGACTCGCTTGCAAGGCGAGTACATGGATAACCCCGACGTGCGGACGGGCTTGGCAATGCTTGGTGCGGCGCTATGCGCCGAAGGCGAAACCGTGATCGACAATGCACAGGCGTTTAACCGCAACTTCGATCATGTCATTGATAAGCTGATCGCGGTAGGCGCTCACATCCACCGAGGTGAAGCGTGACCGTCGTTCACACAATTACACAGACGAGCATTGATGGTCTAAACATTGCCAGCGAAGTTGTTGGCGATGGACGGCCTGTGCTGCTGCTACACGGTTGGGGCGGACGAATCGAGAGTATGCAGCAGGTGGCAGAACGACTTGCTCCGCTGGGCTACAACGTCCACATTCTCGATCTACCCGGATTCGGGCGGAGTACGCTGCCCGCTGAAGCATGGGGCGTAGCGGACTACGCGCAATTCGTCGCGCACTATCTCGATCATGTCAAGCTGGATCGTGTCAATGTGATCGGGCATTCGTTCGGCGGCAGGGTCAGCCTCATATTGGGCGCAGATCATCCCCAATACGTAAGCAAAATCGTGTTGACTGATAGCGCAGGCGTGATGACACCGCCTACCACTAATCAGCGCTTGCGACAGGTAGCCTTCAACGCTGCCAACGCGATCCTTGGTTTGCCGGGATTGAGCGCCCTTCAACAGCGCTTCCGATTGTGGGTACGCAATCGCTTTGGCTCAGAGGATTTGCGTAACGCGGGGCCACTTGAAGCGATCTTCCGCAAGGTGATCGTCGAGGATTTGCTACCCTATGCAGCGCGACTCAAAGCGCCGACACTGCTCATCTGGGGCGAACAGGATCAGGATACCCCGCTGTGGCAAGGCCAACTGCTCGAAAAGACGATCCCCGACGCGGGGTTGGTCGTGTTCAAAGGGGCTGGACACTTTGCCTATCAGGAACAAATCGCGGACTTCATCCGCATTGTGGATACGTTTTTTGGGGGCAAGCGCTAGTACGGTGCGTTCAGGGATAATTCTTTTTCAGGCAATGTTAATTGTGATAGCCTTTGGTTGGATCGCTATTGGTTGGCGGCGAATTTATCGAAACATTCGATATTTGCAGCTAGAAGGCTACGACAATATACGTTATTTACGGTGGTTATTTGAACAGCCCAACGAAGTGATATATTCTGTAATTTCAGTTTTCCCAATTATCTTTGTCGCTATAGTCACATTTTTGGCTATACCTTTTAGTGACTTTTTTTCCTACACTGGCCCCAATACTTATAGTTGGGATTATTTTGTATCTAATCAATTACCGATTACCGTTTTAGGGTTGAGTATTTTCAATGGATTAATTATCTTTGTCTTATTGAAAACTCGCCCGCGTGAGCATGACGTTAAGCAACCGTTTGCTCGAACTCAGCGCAGTATGCGGTTGTTGGTCACAGCGTTTGTCATTGATGCTATTCCTGCAAGCCTATTTTACTTCGCCATTGTGAGAGGTCCTCTTGATCTGACACCGACTTTTGTTGCGTTAGCCTCTGGAATATTAACGCTTAGTCTAGCGCCACTCGCTCTTCTCTTTGCTAACATTATCAACTTTCCTATCGAGGAAGTATTCCGTCGAAATTATCTCTCATGGGGCAAGCGCTAGGAATGGAAATTGTTATCTTTTTTTTCTCACTAACTGCCTCCTTTCTATGGGCTTTTATTGTTTGGCGGCGCATCTATCGTCTAGCACGATATTTTCAGTTAGAAGGCTATGAGAGCAAACGCTATTTGCGGTGGTTCATTCGCCAACCCTATGAACGGCGTTATCTACTAGGCAGTTTTCTAAGTGTAGTTGCCAATATCTTGATAATAGGTTTTAGCGTATACCCCATTATAGATGCGGAGGGTCTTGTCTTCCTTCTTTTGTTCCTCGTCAGTATGAACTGGATATTCGCTTTATTGCATTTAATATTTTTGCCACGAGAACATGAGATAAAACAAAAATTTACACCCACCCAGCGTGCCACCCGCTTGTTGGCGACAGCGGAAATCATCAGCGTCGTGGTTTCGCTGGTTGTGTCCAGAGTATTGTCGCCGTTGTGGGGTACTAGTCCACAAGATAGCTATATACAATCTGCGGCTGTGAATTGGTTTCTTAGTTGGATTTCATTTGGTGGCGCTCTTGTAGTTCTCTTGACTCCCTTGAGCCTGCCCCTCGCCAATATCATCAATTTTCCGCTTGAGGAAACGTTTCGCCAATTCTATCTGGCACGCGCCAAGCGATACCTCAAGCGATCTGGTGCAACAGTCATTGCGATCACGGGCAGCTATGGCAAGACCAGCACCAAACATTATCTACACCATATTCTCGATGGGCGTTTCCGCGTACTGATGACTCCCAAAAGCTACAATACGCTGTTGGGCATCAGCCGCGTGATTAACGATGTGTTGTCGAAGGATGTCAGCTACGAGTATTTCATCGCGGAGACAGACGCTTATTTTGTCGGTGAGAATGCGCGGATCTGCAAATTGGTCGAACCGACCATTGGCATAGTCATGACAGTCGGGCCAATGCACCTTGAACGGCTCGGCAGCATGGAGAATATCGCCACCGCGCAGTATGAAGTCGTGCAAGCGCTGCCGCCCGATGGAGCCGCTTTCTTCAACGGTGACGATCCCGTCGTGCGCGACATGGCAGGGCGTGGCTATCCACAGACTACGCAATTTGTTACGCAAAAAGGGGTAAACGGTGGACGGTTGGAAGCGATCAATGTGCAGATGACCGCCGAAGGGCTAGACTTCGAGGTGCGCGATAACCAGACAGGCGAACAGCGTTCGATGCACGCGCCCTTGTATGGCGATCATAACGTGACGAATATCCTGATGGCGGCAGCAGTCGCGCACTATCTGGGTATGTCGCTGACCGAGATAGCCATGCGCGTCACGACGTTGCAACCCGCCGAACATCGCCTGATCCGCCGTGTGATGCCCGATGGCACGATTCTGATTGATGACACGTATAGCGCTAACCCAGTCGGGACTCAAACGGCGCTTGGTGTGCTGGCGCTCCAACAGCAGAGTCAAAATCGCGTCGTGGTGTCATCGGGCATGTTTGAACTTGGCGCAGTCAGCGATCAGGAGAATCACAAACTCGGTGAACGCATGGCGGCTGTCGCTACCGACGTGATCTTGATCGGCGCGGCACAGACTCAGGCGGTCAAGAAGGGGTTGGACGATTGCCACTTCGCGCCAGATCGTATACATATTGTTAGCTCTTTTAACGAGGCGATTGCCATCTATAAGGGTATACTCCGCCCCGGTGATGCGTTGTTGATGCTCACTGATCTACCGGATACCTATGCGTAACCTCAGAAGGTGCGGATGAAAATTCTTAAGCAACCCATTGCTGTCCTTGATGCCCCTTCCAATCTCGGACTCAGGCCGCCGCGTCCCGGCAAAGCCCCCGGCGTAATCGGGCTGGCGGGCGCACTGCGGGCAGCGGGCATTATCAAGGGGCTGAACGCGCTCGAAGGCGGGCGAGTTGCACCGCTGCCCTATAACCCTAATCGCGATCCCCAAACTGGCCTCTTGAACGTGGAGTCTATCCGGCGTTACTCGCTCAATTTGGCCTATGAGATTCAGAACCTAATCCACTACAACCGTTTTCCAGTCGTGCTGGGCGGCGATTGCAGTATTCTCGTCGGCAATATGCTGGCGCTCAAGCAGTTGGGACACTACGGCTTGTTCTTTATCGATGGGCATACCGACTTTCGTACACCCGCCAATACAACTACTGGCGGCGCAGCAGGCATGGATCTCGCGCTGGTGACGGGGCGTGGCCCCGACGCACTGACCAATATCCTTAATCTCAAGCCGTTGGTGCAAGATCGCGATGTCGTAGCCTTCGGCTTTCGCGACGTGGAAGATCCGAATGTGGACGCTTATCGCGACATCTTCCAGACAGATATTGTCTTGTATGGGCTGAACATCATCCGCGAGATCGGGTTAGAAGAAACCGTCGCCCGTTCGATTGCCAAGCTCAAAGAGAATGGGGTCAAAGGCTTCTGGATTCACCTTGATGCTGATGTGCTGAATGACGAGATCATGCCTGCTGTCGATTCGCCGCAGATTGGCGGCATGAGCTACGCCGAACTGATTCAATTGCTGCGGATTCTGCTGTCATCGGGGATGGCAGTCGGCATGGAGATCACGATCTTCGACCCCGATCTGGATACCGATGGGAATATTGCTCGCGCCTTCACCAGAGCCATTATCAGCGCCTTTACCGGACGCGCCTAATGCAGCGCGTTCTCCTTACACCGTAGAAGCCACTAAAGGAAATTATAGCGATGTCTATACGTAAACAAACTGTCGGCGTAATCTTTGGCAGCCGATCCGTCGAACACGATGTCTCAATTGTCACTGCCCAACAGGTGATGCAAGCCATGTCTCCCGCGAAATATGAGGTCGTGCCGATCTATATCACGCGCAGCGGCAATTGGGTTACTGGGCCGCTACTGACCGAACTCAAGAATTTTCAGGCGGGCAATATCGAAGAACTGATGGGGATCAAAGAGACTATCGTTTCGCCTGCGATTCAGCATCATGGCATGATCACGCCGCCTATCGCGGGAATGTTGGGGCGCAATATGCTGCGCAAGCTGGATGTGATTTTCCCGGTGGTACATGGCACTCACGGCGAAGATGGCACATTGCAAGGTCTATTCGAGATGTCGGATATTCCCTATGTTGGCTGTGGCGTAATGGCTTCGACAGTCGCCAACGACAAGATCGCCACCAAAGCCCTGCTCAGGGAGAATGGACTGCCAACGCTGGATTATGTGGCTTTTCGGCGGCAGGATTGGCTGACGGATCGTGACGCAGTGTTGACCCGTATCGAGGCGAAGTTGAGCTATCCGGTGTTTGTCAAACCCGCGACCCTTGGTTCCTCGATTGGCATTGCGCGTCCAGCAGATCGTCAGGGGTTAATCGCAGCGATTGATGTGGCGCTCAACTTTGACCGCCGCGTGATTGTCGAATCGGCGCTGCTTGAGTCAATTGAGGTCAATTGTGCGCTATTGGGCAACGGCGATCCGCGTGCGTCGGTATTGGAGCAACCTGTCTCCTTTCAAGACTTCCTGACCTACGAAGAAAAGTACATGCGCGGCGGAACGGGCAGCGGCATGAAGGGTGCGGATCGCCAGATCCCCGCACCGATCCCCGATGACTTAACCGCGAAAATCCGCCAGATCGCAATTGATGCGTTTAAGGCCATTGATGGACGTGGGACAGCCCGCATCGACTTTTTGGTTAAGGATGGCAACCCGTATATTGAGGAGATCAACACCATGCCGGGGTCGCTATCCTTTTATCTGTGGCAAGCCGAAAGCATGACTCCTGCGATGGTCGTGGATGAACTCATCCGGCTGGCGCACGAAGCCGCTGCTGAAAAACGTCGCACTCTATACGACTACAAAACCGACCTAATCACCCACGCAGCATTACGTGGCGTAAAAGGTATGAAAAAATAGCCGCATGAAACGACCATGACAGTCAATCTCGGCAATTCGGCGGCACCGCTAGCGCCCTATCGCCGCCCCGGACTGCGCTTGCGCCGCAACCTGCACCGCCTGATCGATCCGGTGTTAACGCTGCCCAACCGTTTCCGGGCGGCGCGGCGATTGCGTGGTTTGCCAGATGGCAGTTATCGCGTGCCTGTTGACGTACCTTATGTAGCACAGTTTGCCTCGCCAGATCTGATCAATGGTTACATTCACGAACAATTGCATGGTCGCGATGATCCGAACTGGCAATCATTCGGCGCAGAGGATGTGGATCAATATACATTCTGGGCGCATCGAGCTTGCGCGATTGCCTGTGTCAAAATGGCAGTAGATGCCTATCGCACGGCTGAACCACAGTCTGTGTGGCAGTTGGTCGAAGAAGGGCTGGCGCTGGGCGGCTATCGTACCCACGATGAAACGGGTACATTCGTCGATGAGGGCTGGTTCTATCCGGCGTTGGTCGAACTGGCGGCGCGGCATGGCTTGCGTACTTGGGGCATGGCCTATGCGTCGATCTCGGATATTTGCACCGCGATTCGCGACGGCTGGGTGATTGCGGTAGCGGTCACGCCTGATGTCGGTGAACGCGGAGCGCTGCGCCGCTATGACGGTCATTTTGTGTTGGTCTACGGATTTACTTGGCAGGCGAACCACTGTACCAGTCTGACTCTACACAATCCATCAGGGCGCTATCCTGAATTGCGCGACAAGGCCGAGATCGCGGTTAATCGCTTTGGGGCGGCATTCGCTCATCGCTTTATCGCGTTCAAGCCGCTGTGATCGTTTCCTTAGCCTTCATCGCAGCATTATTTTGGATCTTTCACGCCCCCTTCGTCATTTCTTCGCAACCATTTTGTATAGTCAGGCTATTATGAGATTACCCCTGAGTTGTATAGTGGATAAGTGTAAAATGGACGAACTGGATGACGATAAGCCTGTAGGTCGTGTGCTGAGCCGAAGGGAAATGCTTTGTCTATTAGGTGGCGCAAGTGCGGCTCTCATTGTGGGCGCTGGCTTCTCGAAGTTCGGCGGATCACAGGTCGCCAGTGCAGCGACCCAAGCAGCAACAATGGCGGGGACTGCAACCCTGCCCGCTTGCGTGGTACGACCCGAAGAAACCGAAGGTCCTTACTTTGTCGATGAGATGCTCAATCGTTCCGATATTCGGATCGATCCCTCGGATAATTCAGTGACGGATGGTATTCCGCTGCATCTGGTGTTCCGCGTCTCACAGGTGGGTACCAATAGCTGCACGCCCTTGAAAGGGGCGCAGATCGATGTTTGGCATTGTAACGCGGCGGGGGTCTATTCCGATGTAAAAGACCCAAGTTTCGATACAACTGGCAAGAAATATCTGCGCGGCTATCAAATAACTGGAGCCGATGGCACTGTCGAGTTCATGACAATCTACCCCGGTTGGTATCAAGGCCGAACGGTTCACATTCACTTCAAGATTCGCACTGATCCCACTTCACAGGTTGGCTACGAATTTACCTCGCAGCTTTTCTTCGACGACAAATTGACCGATCAGGTTTACACGCAAAAGCCATACGTGAGCAAAGGTATACGCACCCTGCGAAACGATGGCGACAGCATCTATCAAGGCGGGGGCGATCAGTTATTGCTTGATGTTACTAAAGAGGGTGACGGTTATGCTGCCACCTTCGATATTGGTGTAGACACGAGTCAACCGAAATCGGCGGCTAGTGCGGCTGGAACCCCGCCCGGTGGAGCACCGCGACGTGGCACACCACCTCAAGACGGCGGGACTGGCAACTAGACTCGCATAGCCTTATCCCTTTGCAGCCTGAAATGGCAAGGGATAGGTAAACAAAGAAGTTCAATTAAGATCGCCGATGACCACCCACATAAGGTCATCGGCGATTTTGACGCAACCATAAAACCTGACCAATGGCGCTCCGTAAAGTGCCATATTCTAGGTAACTATTGGTTCTCTGATAATGAAGCTTCCGCGATTACTTACTAAGGCCATTCCAGAGAAAAGGATGCTCCAAGAAGATAGAATAAGGAGGAA
>JBDTVG010000165.1:0-40734 GCA_040007395.1 Chloroflexota bacterium | reverse complement strand
GTTGCAGTACAGGGAGGGAGTTCGGGTCAAAATTCCCTAATGTTCTTTCCTGGTCACTGTACCAGATATAATCTACCCGTTGATCTTTTAGAAACGCCAGTCGCCAACTTATATCCGTTTCGGCAGAAAAGAATTTCTGTACTGCGCTTTGTTTGTCCAAATAATAGGCGGTTTCGATCCAGTGACCGAGTACGACATGTCGCCCGGTTCGTCCAGCGATCCCGCCGCCGGAGCCAAACGCCGAGAGGAATAGACTATTTGGAGCCGTGTTATCCGTGATCCATTGCCAAGCGACACGAGTTTCATCGGGAATGTATAGGTCATGATTTTGTGTGTTGCGTGTCGTACCAAGCAGCCAGAACAGTACCAGTAGCGTAGACATCATGGCTAGTGCGCCGTAGAGCAACCGCAGCAATCCAGATCGTTTGATCCTGCGTCGTGCCAAGAAAGTTGCCATATTTGACAACGCATAGGTCGCTAACATTGCCAGTGGAATTTGTATGCCCAGCGTAAAACGACGCTGAGTAGCCAGCGGTGCATAGACCAACACCGATACCAGTAGCACCCACAACGCCGGAACCAGCCAACGTTCATCGCGGCGGCGCAGTGCCAGCCCGATCCCGCCCACAGCAGGCAGCAAAATCGGTGCATAACCAAGCACATAAAAGATCGGTGGCGGCGAGAGCGTAATATTCTGTTCACTGAACGAACGCCATATTGGCTGTTGAAACATCAGCAAATCGTAGCCGACAAGCGCCGCATGACTAACCCCAATTAGCGTTAGGCCAACTATACCCTGCCACCAAACCAGCCGCTTATGCCACATTCGCCAGACGGCAACAAGAACTAGTGTTGTGTCTAATAGCAATAAATGGAATGGCTGGAGCAGGGCAATTCCAATTCCCGCTAAAAACAATCCGATTAGACTGCGGCCTGCGCCCGTTTCTGTCCAGTCATCCAGCGCCGCAAAAGCCAATGCCAGCAGTACCATGCCTGCGGCAAAGTGCGGCGAAACAAACGCCGCCAGAAATGTATAGGCATCTAGCAACCAGAACTCAATTGGCGAAATCTGTCCGGTGATAGCAGGGTTTATGAACAGCAGCAGCCAACTCAGCCCGCCGCTAAACAAACTAAGCAGCAGCGCCCACCATGCTAGCGATTCTGACAGAAACCGCCGCATGACGATCCAGATTGATGGTACGAGCAGCGCTGAAAAAACGATCCGGCTCAGATGATAGACTAGATCCAACGAGAGTCCAGTCCAGCGCGCAAGATGACCAAGCGCGATGTAAAACGTTTGCAGTAAGATGGGTGGATGTGGTTCGGCGGTGAACAACAACTGATACAGCCACGCTCCCTGCATACCTTGCTGCATCTTAGCAAGGTGACTGTTGTAGTCAACAGCATTAAGCGGAAACACGCCGCTAAAGGTCGTGCCATGTGGTGCAGAAAAGAGTGCCACCAGATACGGCAGTGTTGTCAGCGCGGCAAAGGCTAATGCTAACAGCCATACACGTCGCGGAATCTTGGTAAATTTCGTCACGGTATCATCGTGGGACAATCAAAATGATCATCGTTGTGCATAATTTAATGTGATTATCCCTTGCTACGCCAACCCCGCCGTACTACATAGTAGATGAGCAGGGCCGGCAGCCATGCAAACGGCACCAGACAGCAGATCGCCCTTGAGAGTGGACCTGCTATCGTTTCATAAGTCACGACACAATCGGAGCGCCAAGCCGCGCCCGTTCAGACTCGACAATCGCTACTTCTTCGGCGGCAGTAGTGCCCAACTTCTTGAACAGCGGTGCACTTTCGCGGAGTGCTTGTCCTGCTGGCAACTGGCTCGGTTCCCAACGCCCCGTCGCTTTACTCCCATCATACGTCAGGCCATCATGATCGCGTTCGGACTCATGATAGGTGTCGATGATCTGCTCACCGAACAATGGGCCATTGTAGCCAAGATAACCGTGCAATTGATTCGCTGTGAAGGGCAGAAACGGCGCAAGCAGAATCTTGAGATTGTCGATCACGCGCAGCACCGAATAGACCGCTGTCCCTGCGTCATCGCGATCTTCCTTGAGGCGTTTCCACGGCGCACGCCGATCTAGGTAGGCGTTTGTGTCACGCACTAAGGCCATCGTTTCCTGCAAGGCATTCCGCAGCTTGACCGCAGCCAGTAGATCACCCACCGTTGTGAAAGCCGCTTCGGATTGAGCAATGATAGCCTTATCTTCCTCGGTCAGCGTTCCCGGAGTTGGGACAACTCCGCCGAAGTTCTTGAGCGCGAAACCGAGCATTCGGTTGACAAGATTGCCCCATGCTGCGACCAGTTCATTGTTGTTGCGCTGGACAAATTCATTCCAGTTCCAGTCGGCATCCTTGGCTTCGGGCATCGCCGCCGCCACGCAGTAGCGGATCGCGTCGGGGTCGTAGCGCGTCAGGATGTCGGGCAGCCACACCGCCCAGTTTTGACTTTTACTGAACTTCCTGCCTTCAACGTTCATGAATTCGTTGGCAACTACATCGTAGGGCAGGTTGAGTGGTGTAGTGCCTTCATTGTACAGGCCATTCACGCCAATCAATTCGGCAGGCCAGATAATCGAATGGAATTCGATGTTGTCCTTGCCCATGAAGTTGTAGATCTTTGCCGCCGGGTTATACCACCACTTTTTCCACTCGTCTGGTTGACCGCTGTTGTGCGCCCACTCGACACTTGCGGTAAGGTAGCCCATCACAGCTTCAAACCACACATACAGCCGCTTGGATTCCCAATCGGGGACAGGCACAGGAATCCCCCAATCGATGTCCCGCGTGATCGGACGGCCCACTAAATCGGCAACCTTATTGCGCGAAACTGCTAACACATTGGGTCGCCAATGCTCCTTGCCCGTAGACAGATATTCTTGCAAAGGCACAATTAGCGCCTTCAGGTCGAGGAAATAATGCTCCGTCTCACGGATCACTGGGCGGCTGCCATCGGTTTTGCTGCGCGGATTAATGAGATCGAGCGCGTCCAATAGATTGCCGCAGTTGTCACACTGGTCGCCGCGTGCATTCGGGTAATGACAGATCGGACACTCACCTTCGACAAAGCGATCTGGCAGGAAGCGCTGTTCACTCTCGCTATAAAGCTGGCGTTGAATCTGCCGATATAGCAAGCCCTTATTGAGTAGTTTCAGGAAAATATCCTGAGCGATCTTGTAGTGATTTTCGGTATCGGTATGCGTGAACAAGTCATAGCTAATACCGAGTTGCTTGTGCGTAGTGAGAAAGTGCGCGTGGTATTGCTCAAAGAGCGTGCGCGGACTAATGCCACGCGCATCGGCTTCGACAGAGATCGGCGTACCATGTGCATCCGAACCGCCAACCATCAGGACATGATTGCCCTTGAGGCGATGGTAACGAGCGAAGATGTCAGCGGGTAAGTACGCGCCTGCCAGATGTCCGATGTGTAAGTCGCCGTTGGCGTAAGGCCACGCCACCGAAACATTGATGTATTCTGCCATTTTAAAATTGATCCTCCCCAGACCTTCTGTAATTCTAACAGGAGTTCTCACGCTGGAAAATGGAAAACAAAAACCGCCGGGGATACCGACGGTTCAGTTTTGCCGTGTTACAGGACGGACTGTGTCAACGCGCAGCCCACCCTCGCCAGGATTGCGACCCCGACCACGGCAAGCGGCACATCAAGTAACATCCGTAGGTTTTTTTCATACAACTATTTTATCACACGTTTCTAGCCACGACCAGATCGATCTTGCTAATTTGTGCCGGGGTCAATAGTTAATTCATAGTCGCCACTGGTCGCACCCGCCGTACCGTCCACACGAGCAATGACAATGATATATTGACCGGGAGCTGCGACTGCGTAATTGGTAATTTTTGCTGTGGTAAACAGTTCGTCGGGATCGGCTTTGATCAATTCCTTCCGCGTAGAATCGAGTAGTGCCAGCGTTGGAACGAGTGTACCTTTCACCCGCTTGACAGTTATTGTAACGGGCGTGGTGTTATCCAGCTTGATCGCCCATGAGTCCTGCCACCGCGTATTTGCTAGCGTCCCCATTCTATCCGTACCGATTTTCAGTGCGCCCTGAATGAGCGTTGTACCGGGATAATCTATGCCAGCCCCCAACAATGCAACGCGCAGTTGGTAGAGGCCAGAGGTCTTGCCGTCTTTACCTTTGTAACGACTAACGACAATTTCGAAGCCGCCAGATTTCGGCAAAGTCGTATTGGCGATTGTGGCTTTTGAAAAAGTACCATCCTTCTCGGCAGTCGCTAAGACTTTGCCATCAGTAGTTCGCAGTTCAACACGCGGCACGAGCGTACCATCCAGACGCTCAACCGTAATGGATAGGCGATCTGAGCCAGCGGCAACAAAATCCCATGTGTCTTCAACATTCGAATCATCAACCGTGCCTTTAACGGGCGGCCCATACGTGACAACCTTTTCCGTTTGCTGGGCGGTTGCGGATTGCTGAGGCAAGCCAATGGCTCCTATAATAAGGAGTAGACTGCCAAGCAATCCCCGCCGAAGTGGTAGCCTCTTGAATAGCTTGAGTAATGAACCTGTTCGTTTCAATGCATCCTCCAATGGTCAAAACCTACAACAATACAATATAGCTAGTGAGCAATGATTCGCGGCTTCTACTGTAGCATAGAGCTTCCAGATTAGCACTGGCTTAACTAGAAACATAGACGCATTTTCTGCGAAGCACAACAAAAAGGCACTCTCGATCAACGACAGTGCCTTTTTCTATTATTTGAAGAATCCTGATTCAGGACTCTTGTATTCGTCTATACCCGTCGATTACTTGGCGACGGTCGGTTCCATCGTGGCGGCCATCATGCCACCTGCCTTCATTTCGGTGAAGGGCATGACACCGGGCTTGAGAGCACTCTTGCCGATCGCGGCTTTAATCTTATCTTCGCTAGGATACGGAACCGGATCTTTGTCCATCTCGCCCAGACCACCTTTTTTACCGTCCAGCAGGGGTTGTACAACGGCGACTGCATCGGAAACGTTGTAGAATAGGGGTTCTGCTAGTGCGAGGTTGTTGGGGAACTCGCCACCGATTTCGCGAACCAACGCCAAGTGCTGACCTTCAATGACAGCAACCTGTGCAGCCGTTGCAGCCAACAGGGGCTGGTTGAGTTCGGCAAAGCGGCGAGTCGCGGCAAGATATGCACCAACAAAAACTGTTTCCGCGATGGCAGTTACCGCACCAAAGCTCTTGGTGCTAGCAAAGGTGCCAGTCGGGATATAGAACTTATCGGTGAGCATCTTACCACCATTGGCCATGAGGAATTGCAGATGGTCGTATTCGGACTCAAGTCCAGCACGCAGATAAGCTTTCTGAGCAGCAGTGAAGGGAATCTTGCTGTTGATGGCAGCCAGATAATGGGTCACGGCGAATGCCTCGGCAGTCGCGGCAATGCTGAGGATTGTTGGAATATCGTCATCGGCGGCACGCGCCGTGCGTAGACCAAATACTCCGCTGAAACCTAGTGCTGATGCACCAGCCAATAAAGCACCACTCTTTAGAAAACCACGACGAGAAACTGAACCAGATTCAATCTTTGCCATAACTAATCACCTTTCCAACTTAACGTAGATTGTTGTTAAGCACATCCATCTTTGCGCTTAATAAGTAATACGTTCGCAGATCTGCCATTTGGATCTATGAGTTTTTGAAATCCGAAGTTTTTATGAATAAGTTGGCAAAACTCACCTTGTATGCTATGGGCATTAGGGACGCTGGATCTTCCGGCAACAATGCGCTATAACCTGATTCAATGGGCAAGATAGAGGTATGACGATGACCAACACGATCAATACAACGTTTGATTGTCAGGTCAGACGGTTGGGGGTAATGCCCTACGCCGAAGCGTGGGCAATGCAAGAACAGTTGGCAAAGTTGCGGGGCGCGGATGAGATCCCCGACACATTGCTTTTAGTGGAGCACCCGCATACCTATACGTTGGGAACATCGGCGCATGATGAAAATCTACTGTTTACGCTGGAACAGCTTGAGACTTACGGAATCGAAGTTCACTGGGTAAATCGGGGCGGCGATATAACCTATCATGGGCCGGGGCAGTTAGTAGGCTATCCGATTATCAAGCTGCCCGCAGGGGCAGACGGTCTGCACGCCGACGTGATCGATTATGTCCGGCGGCTCGAACGAACGCTTATCGCGCTGCTGGCAACCTACGATATTCGCGCTTATGCTTACCCCAGTTACACAGGCGTATGGCTTGACTCAAATGGTGTACCTGCCAAGATCGCTGCGATTGGGGTAAAAGTTAATACGCGCCGCGTGACACTACATGGGTTTGCACTGAACGTCAATACCGATCTCGACTATTTTAAGGGAATTATCCCCTGCGGGATCGCTGATAAACCCGTGACCAGTATGCAGGTTGTACTGGATTGTCCGCTCGATATAGCGGAAGTAGCAGCCCGTACCGCCAACGCATTTGGCGCGGTGTTCGGCAAAACCATGATTCCCGAATAATACAAGCCTTTGAGACTTTCAGGCCAGCCCCAGTGTGAGATCCGGCGCATTGTTTGTCGCTGGGAGGTTATCTTCGACTCGCTGGCGTTCGCGATTCGGGATCATCAAGACGGGGCAAGGAGTCGTGCTCAACACTTTGAGGGTTACACTGCCAAACAGCAGTTGCTCCAACCCAGATCGCCCATGGGTAGACATCACGATCATGTCCAGACTTGAGTGCATGGCGAAATTCACGATAGCCTCAGCCGGATCGCCTGTGCTGAGTTCTATCTCGACTTCGAAGCCGTTTAGCTTGAGCCGCGACCCAATATGTTCCATATAGGTTTTTGTCTGGTTGAGAGAGCTATCAGGATCATCATTGTCTTCCAACGATTCAACAATCGTTAACAATGTGACTTTTCCTTGCGGGCGCAGCAGATTTTGCAGTGGATCGAGTGCCTTTTCAGCGAGTTCCGATCCGTCCAGTGGGATAAGTACATGGGAAAACATAACGGCGACAATCCTCTCACTCACATACTGCTAGTGTAAGTTGAATCAACAATTTGCTCATTATCCCGCGTTTTTGGTATTCTGAACTACTGAGATTTGGGGGTTGTTGGGATGCCATGCGCCAATCCCTGTCTCTCTGATAACTACCACTAAAGCGCCCTAAACTACTACAATAAAGGAAGCAATTCTTGCAAGCATATTCTTTATCTGGATTATTGTGAACGAATATTATCAACTTTTGCGTAAAAACCCCGGCTATCTAAGGCTGTGGATGGCTCAAGCGGTAAGTTTACTCGGTGACTGGTTTACCACAATTGCGCTCTCGACCCTCGTGGTTCGTTACAGTAACGGGTCAGGGTTGGCGGTCAGTGGACTGCTGCTGGCACGTTTCGTCCCACCATTTTTGGTAGGGCCATTTGCAGGTGTCCTTGTGGATCGCCTAAATCGGAAGCACCTACTGATCTTTAGCGATGTTGTGCGAACTTTCGTCGCCCTGACATTTTTGCTGGCAAAGGGGCCGGGGCAACTCTGGTTGATTTACGCCCTAACGATTATCCAGTTTTCGTTGTCGGCACTATTCGAGCCATGTCGTTCAGCGCTGATCCCATCGTTGGTTGGGCAAGAGGATCTAGTGCCAGCGAATACATTGGGCAGTGTTACATGGTCGGTGATGTTGGCAGCCGGGGCAGCCATCGGCGGGATCGTGACTGCTGTGCTCGGAACACCCACCGCCTTGATCATTGATGCAGCAACGTTCGCTTGTTCGGCGCTGCTCATCGTTACGATTACGCCGCGTGCGGTAGCCGCCGCAAGTCACACATTGCCAATCCATGACGCAAATGGATTACCGTTAAGGTTAGGCGATGGACGGGGATTCATCGATGGCTTGCGCTATGTTGCCCAACACCCAGCAACAGCCGCCGTCATGCTCGTCAAGGCCGGCGGCAACATCGGCAATTTCGATCTGCTGCTAGTTATCTATTCAACGCAGATGTTTGTTATAGGCGAAAACGGTACTGGCTCATTAGGTATTCTCTATGCAGCCTTTGGCGCGGGCGCGGTGCTTGGGCCAGTGGTGCTCAACCGCTTCAACGATAACTCTGTGCGGCGGATGCGACGGCTTATCATAGTTGGGTACGTATGGGTTGCCAGCGGCTGGCTGTTATTCGGTCTGGCTCCGACTTTGCTGCTGGCAATACTGGCAGTGCTCGTCAAAGCCGCTGGCAGTTCAATCTACTGGACTTACAGTTCAGTCATTCTACAAAAAATCGTCCCCGATGATTTCTTGGGGCGGGTCTTCGCGCTTGATCAGGCGGGTTTCCAACTTGCCGTTTCATTCAGCGCGTTAATCACTGGCTGGCTGATTGATCGGGTAGGACATGCAGGGGGTATCCAGATCTCGACTGCAATGGGGCTGCTCCAAACAGGCACATTAAACTATCAGGCCGGCTCGGCAGAAGTACGGGCTATTGTCTTGGGGACAGCGCTTATCAGCGTGATTCCGCTGGCATTGTGGACTGTGGCGCTGCCGTGGATGGAACGCCAAGTCACCAAAGAAACCCTCGCCTAAGCATTTTGTATTTGCTAGCACACTCAAAATATCACTTAGCCCGCTGACAACCCGTCTGAATCCTTCGCTTGGCCTACGATCCCTTGACTGTTTGAAAATATAAATTGTGTCGTGCCGTTAAATGTACTACCATGCTCATATAGGCTTAGTGTGATTAATGTGGAACTATTGGCGCTTACCCAACGTTATCGTTATGCACAGGTAATTCAGGAGGTTGTAATGCGGGTACGTATTCCAGTTGTTATCCTTGTCATCGTTACGCTGTTTGTGGGTGGTTTAGCAAATCTTCAAACGATTCAGGCCGAGCCAGTGCCAACGGGTTTTGTGCGGGTTATTCACGTTTCGCCCGGTACATCCAACATTGACATTTACCTCGATGGAGCCAAAACGCCATCGATTGCCAATCTGGGCTACGGAACATCAACGGGCTTTATCGCGCTACCTTCTGCCACACATATTGCCGTGATTCGGGCGGCGGGGTCGCTGCCGGGTGCTGACCCGCTTCTGGTAAAGTCGTTTATTCTCTCGCCGGACAGCCATCTGAACCTCGTTGCGATTGGCTTGCTGTCTCGCAAAGGGTCGCGTGGGTTTCTGGTTTTGCAGATTCCTGCCAACTTCAGCCCATCGGATGGTCTAGCCCGTGTTCAGTTAATCCACGCTTCGCCCGATGCAGGGCCGATCACTATGTCGTTCAACGGTCAAACAGCGCTTGAGAGTTTGCTGTATGGCGATGGCCTGTTCACCGGGATTGATGCGTTGGCGGGTAGCTATAACATCGCGGTGGCGACAACCCAACGCACACCGCCAGTCGTGATCAATTTGTCCAACATGGGCTTGGCAGGCAACACGCTGTATACCATCGTGACCGTTGGCTTGCTCAAGGATATTCACCCACTTATTTTGGTTGACCCGCTCAAGATCCGAGTGCCGAAGCAGTAACCACACGCTAGCAATCAGGCGAAAATTGCGGTCTTTTTCGCGTAAAGCAGGACGCGGCGCTCAATGTGCCAACGGACTGCCCGCGATAAGACCGCTTTTTCTAGATCGCGCCCTTTCTCAATAAGGTTTTCCAATTGATCGCGGTGCGAGATCCGCAGAACATCTTGTTCAATAATCGGGCCTTCGTCTAGTTCGGCGGTGACATAATGGCTAGTTGCGCCGATCAACTTTACACCGCGCTCGAATGCCCGATGATAGGGACGCGCCCCACTAAAAGCTGGTAAAAACGAATGATGCACATTGATAATCTGCTGCGAAAAATGATTGACGAAATTGGCAGACAGGATCTGCATATATCGTGCCAGCACAATCAGATCGACGGGGTATTGTTCCAGTAAGGCCAATTGTTGACGTTCGGCCTCAGCTTTATTGTCTGTCTTAACCGGGATCAGGTGAAACGGGATACCATAAAATTCGGCTAACGGTTGCGCTACTGCGTGATTGCTGATGATCAACGGAATATCGCAGGACAGTTCGCCGCTTTTGTGACGATAGAGCAAATCCGCGAGGCAGTGATCATACTGCGAGACAAAAATAGCGACTTTGGCGCGTACCTCGGACAGCGCAACCCGCCAGTGCATCTGAAATTGATTCGCCAGTGGTGCAAATTGTTCGCTAAAATTCGCCATATCTAGGGTAAAGTCTGTCAAATCCCACTCGACCCGCATTAGGAACAAACCGAGATCGCTGTCCTGATGCTGATCAGCATGAAGGATATTAGCATTATGGCTATATAGGAAGTTGGCAATCGCAGCGACTAAGCCTTTGCGATCCGGGCAGTCGATCAAGAGCACAGCAGTATTTGGCATAAATGACCTTACCCAACCTTTGTAGCTTGTCGATAATGAACCATAAAATATACATCGCTCCATCTCTCTAGGAAATAGACATCATGCAGCAAAACACAAGCACATCGACTAATTTGACAGCAGTTTCCTATTTGTCGCCCACGATGCGCGGATTCTACGAAGTGGTAACGGCCTATCTGGGGGAAATGGCGGATCGCGATGCAGTCTTGTCGCAACATGACGACCCTTTGGAAGATCCCGCCATGTTAGCAGAACGTGTCGATCTGGCCTTTATCTGCGGGCTGCCGCTGGTACTATATAATCGCATTAGTCGTAATGCTCTGGTTCCACTGGCAGCCCCTGTTATGCAGTCGTCCCGCTACGCGGATCGCCCGATCTATTTTGCGGATATTGTCGTCAGAGCCGATAGCACAGTTCAGGCTTTTACCGATCTTGCAGGTACTACCCTATGCTATAACGATCCGGGATCGAACAGCGGCTACAATTTGCTGCGCTATCGAATGATCGAAGCTGGATTGACGCATGGATTTTTCGGCAGCGTGATCCAGTCAGGTTCACACCAGAAGTCGATCTGGTGGGTTGCGGAAGGTAAAGCGGATTGCTCGGTAATCGATAGCACAGTGCTAGAACAGGAGATCCGCAATCACCCTGAATTGGCAGATCAATTGCGGATTATCGAGTCGATTGGGCCATGCCCAATGCCGCCGATTGTTGCAGCACGTCGGCTTGGCTCATCGATAATTAAGCAGTGGCAGGCTGCGCTCCTCAATCCAGAATTAGCGCTGCGCGAGGCAATGGATCGTGCTAGGATACGCCGTTTTGCCCCTGTCGAGCTTGATGCATATCGTGAACTGGGGACAATGCACGATAAGGCAGTGCAAGCCGACTATCAAATCATTAGGTAATGCATCTTCTACCTATCGATCCCAGCGCCGTAGGTCGGTAATCCTCCCTAAGTGATCTAGTCAAGCACTCAAGTGCTGCAAAGCTAGTCCTCAAGCAGTCGATCCGTCTCATGTAACACCATAGAATGCTTGTATGTGGTGAATACACGGACGGAGCGCTCAATGCGTAAGCCAACCCATCGTCATGAGGCAATGCCTCTCCCCGACACAGAACTCGATCTAGATCGATTGCCCATACATATTGCTATTGTCATGGATGGCAATGGACGTTGGGCCAAAAGGCGCAGCTTGCCCCGGATGGCTGGACACCGTGCCGGAGCCGAGAATATCCGGCGGATTGTGGAGTGCTGCATCCAGTTCAAGATCCCCTATCTAACACTGTTCGCTTTCAGCACCGAAAACTGGACACGACCCGTCAAAGAAGTACGCGGATTATTGACCATCCTCGGTGAAGTGCTTGAACATGAAACGCCCACACTCATCACCGAAGGGGTGCGGGTATGTCACTTCGGAAGACAGGATCGGTTTCCCCCGCATCTCGTGCAAGCGATTCAGGCAGCGACTACCCAAACCGCCCTAAATACACGCCTGACGCTAAACATTTGCTTTAACTACGGTGGGCGTGTGGAACTGGTCGATGCCGTGCGACAGATCGTGAATGCTGGCATTCCCGCCGAACAGATCGACGAAAGTGTTATTAGTCGCTATCTGTACACTCACAATATGCCTGACCCCGACCTGATCATTCGCACGGCAGGCGAACAACGCTTGAGCAATTTCTTAGTGTGGCAGTCGGCATACAGCGAATACTGGTTTACGCCGTGCTACTGGCCCGACTTCGACTTGCCCGAATTTCGGCGGGCGCTGCTTGATTACAGTACGCGCTTACGCAAGTTTGGCAAAACTCCCGAACAGATTCTCCACAGTAACCGTAAAACCGATCACTAGCCGATCACTAAAGGAGCGATAAAATCATGCTGGAAAACTTCACTATCATTGAGACCATACTTCGTGACCGCAACTATTTCTTCACCGCAATCCGCGACTGTGAAGATCTCTGGCCAAAAATTCAGGCCATGTTGATCTCGTGTACAGCTTTCTTTGCCATCTATGGCGCTGTGATGGGTGCGTCGCACAGTTTGTTGCAAGCCATCGTGTCATTCTTCAAGCTGCCAGCATTGTTCATCCTAACGCTAGCGATCTGCACACCTGCCCTGTACTTTTTCAATCTACTGTTTGGCTCCAAGCAAAGACTCTCGCAAAGTATCTCGCTCATCCTGACGGCGATGACGACTACCTCGGTGCTGCTGGTGAGCTTCGCGCCTGTCACGTTTTTCTTTCTGATCACCACCAGCCACTATCAGTTTTTCAAGGTGATCAATGTGTTCTTCTTTGCGGTTGCCGGAGCATTGGGCGTAGTTTTTTTGCGTGAAGGGATGATCGCTACAACAGATCTGCACAATATGGAAGGGATCGAGGCGCGACGTATTATCTTCTTCCTGTGGATACTACTCTATACTTTTGTCGGAACGCAGATGGCTTGGACGCTCAGTCCATTCATGGGCGATCCGAATCTGCCATTTCTCCTGTTTACGCAACCCGGCGGCAACTTCTACTCAGACATCATTACTAGCCTGCGCCAATTGTTAGGACGTTAACCCATGTCAAGTCGGCCTCCGGTTTCGACAGCGATTACTTTTCCGGCCTTCCAGATGATGCTCGACTCTGACCCAACGCTTCGCAGCGGCCCCGACAGCATCACTTGGCGAGTCAACGGCGAACGGGTATTGATCCTTGGTTGGGGGCGGGCTGTGCTGATGCAGCTCGCCCACCCATTGGTCGCGGAGGGGGTCGCCCGTCACAGTTCGTTTTCGCGCTCCTTCCAAGCAAAATATGGACGCTTCCAACGGACACTGACCGGGATGCTGCGACTAACCTTTGGTACACCCTATGAAGTGTGGCAAACCGCCCACAGTATCGATCTCATTCATGCGGGTGTACATGGTCAGCTTGCCGACTCGGCTCACACTCACTATTCGGCCCGCTACGCCGATCTGTTGAAGTGGGTTCATGCCACGTTTGTTGACTCGATGCTCAAGACTTATGCGCTGTATATTGGCCCACTGTCGATAGCCGAGCAAAACGACTATCTGCATAAGTCCAGTATCATCGCACCGCTGTTGGGTGCGCCTCAAGGTTACTTTCCAGAAAGCGTGCTGGAGCTTGAGTCGTACTTGAACACGACACTTGAACGCGGCGGGCTGACGGTAAGCAATCAAACCCGCGCAATGGCAACCTATATTCTGGAAGGGCTACCAATCCCGATTTTGGGATACGGTATCGCGTGGAGTCTGAGATTATCGACGGCGGCACTGCTGCCATCTTCACTACGATCTGCTTATGGTCTGAATTGGAGTTTTCTGGATGAGATCGCTTTGCAAAGTTCGGCACAGGCCAGCCGCCAATTACACCACGTACTGCCAGCAGCATTACACCGTTGGTCGCTAGCGACTAGCGCGAAGAAAAAGCTGTAGGATATTCCGAGCAACCCATTTTCAATCTTCCTCCTCTGATTAGTTTTTGTACAAAATAGCCTTTTGTACATAGTTTTATGCTACAATTTTCGAGTTACTTCACTGGGTTTATAGTACCATTTTTAAGGTAATTATTTATGGCGCGTATCTTTATCAGCTACAGTCGAGCCGATGCACAGTTTATCAATGAGCTTGTGCCACTAATTACCAAAGTCTTTCCCAATCATAATATCTGGTACGATGAACATATCACGGGCGGCGAAGACTGGTGGCAACGCATTTTGGACGAGATCGATGCGTGTGACGTGTTTATCTATCTGCTGTCCAATGACTCGCTGGCTTCTGAATATTGTCAGGCCGAATTCCGCGAGGCATTGCGACTGCATAAACTGGGCTTGCCAGTCATTGTCCGACCCAAAACCAATGTGGACAGTGCTCCTGATGACTTACGCAGTGAAATTCACCGCCTCAACTGGATCGATCTCTCCGATGGGTTCAAGAATGCGCGGTTGATCGCTGCACTCTATGCAGCGATCAATGGTCGGGTCGCGCAGATCCCGGCGCAACCACCAGCGCCGCGAACGCCCTATCCAACCAATCAACCCTATTTCAACGACAAACGAAATAGGCCAAAACCTGACCGTACCCAAATTATCGTGGCTCTAATCGGTGCAGCAGCAGTGATCGTGGCAGCGATCATCGGAGTCGGCATCCCCTTGTTGAACGCGAACAGAGCACCGACTCCAACGTTAGCTGCTACCATAGCTATCAACACTGCGACAACTGCGATAGCGAATCAGCCAACCGCTGCTTCTGTCTCTCCAACAGTAGTTACTGCCACGCCTTCTGCATCGCCAACCGTCGATTTTGTGGCAGCGGCAAATACGTTTGATGCGCAAAGCACAATGGCGGTCAAAGCGACTAGTTTGGCAGGAACGCAAATATTCATCGCCGGACAGACGGCAACGGCGACCTTGTGGACACATACACCAACCCCGACGCTGACATTGACACCCAACATTACGGCGAGTTTTAGCGTTTTCTTGACGCAGCGGGCAGCGACTCAGGTAATGCAGGGCTACCGAAACCAAACCGCTACAGCGACCCTGTGGACACCTACGCCTACCTTTACTCCTACACATATCTCTACCGCTACTTTTATCTCAACAATAACCCCTATCTCGTTCACTTTTATCTCAACAGTGACACCTATTCCGTCACAGACCAGTAATCAATGGACTCCGCAATCCCAGACCTTCGACGGGGTAGAGATGATGCTTGTGCCGGGGGGCTGTTTTGAGATGGGCAGTGATAACGGCAATGATGACGAAAAACCTGTTAGCAAAATCTGCTTTGACAAGCCCTTCTGGATCGATAAAACGGATGTCACGCAAGCACAATTCAAGCGATTAGGTGGGACGGTAGCGCACAGTCCGGCCTTCGTCGGAGATCAGCGCCCTGTGGAAAGCATCACTTGGTTTGAAGCCCGTGATTTTTGTGCCAAGCGAGGAGCGCGATTGCCAACCGAAGCTGAATGGGAATATGCAGCGCGAGGACCAGATAACTTGATCTATCCTTGGGGCAATAGATTTAATGACAGTAAAGTCGTTTGGAAGAGGAGTGCTAGCGATGGAACCGCCGATGTGGGCAGTAAGCCCGCTGGGGCATCATGGGTAGGTGCGTTGGATATGAGTGGCAATGTGTGGCAGTGGGTTAGTACACTCTATAAACCTTATCCTTATAGCAAGAATGATGGGAGGGAAAGTAATTCAGATACGATTACTTATCGCAGTCTGCGTGGCGGCTCGTGGAGCTTTACCGATTCAGATAGTCTACAGGCAGCGTATCGCAACGCAGATTTCCCATCCTTCGGGAACCCCAACTACGGCTTGCGCTGCGCACTATCTTGAATTAATAATTTTGTTATTCTGGTTTTACACCTTACCCCTCATCGGGATCTGAGCCGCCGTTGGTCAGCTTATAGCCGCGTCCGCGCACCGTGATCAAGAAGCGCGGTTCGGCGGGATCGGGTTCGAGTTTGGCGCGGAGACGGCTGATCAACTTTTCGATGCGTGCGTCGTCAACTTCATCGATGTACTTTTGACCCCACACCGCCTCGACGATCTGATATTTGTCGCACATTTTTTCCAGCCGCCCGTAGAGCAATAGCAGCAGCCGATATTCGAGATCGGTTAGGGTCTGGACAAGCTGCCCATTGATCCATACGTCGCCTGCGTCAGTGTTGACATAAACTCCGTCCGGTACACCTTGATGGGATAAGCCCTGACGCTGGACGAAGCGTGTAAATAGCCGTGCAAATAGAGCCGGGTTGTTCACGTCGAGCATGATCCCACGCTGGACTAACTGGTGGCGTAAATTTATCGGGACCGTTTCCGGCCCCTGCCGCGCTAGTGTAACCAACGCCTCGCGCTCTGCTTCGCTGATCTGGCTCCATAGTTTGTTGATCTCGGTACGCACCAAGCCATCATTCTCAAGCGCCTGTTCGACCCGTGAGAGGGCGTGCTGCTTATACAGCGCAGGCGCACCCGATTCGATGTTCAAGAGTGCTTGTGCCACCGCCTGAGTCAAGCCGGGATGCCCGCCCGCCATCTGCAAAATATATTCGCGCTCGGCATCATCCAGCTTATCGTGCGCCTCGACAAATATATCAGAGATGAGCTTGGCGGTTTCTACGGGGCTAAGTGGTGCGAGAAAGACCTCGTTGGCATCGAACAGTTCTCCGAACTCGGCAATATGTTCGTTTTCGCGGATCTGCATGGCGCGTTGAATAGTGGCGATAACGTACACTAGGCGCTCGTGGTAGCGATCCTTGAGCGCCCGCATATTGAGGAAAATACGCGGTTCAAGGCCGTGCAGCACTTCGTCGAATTCGTCTAGCAGCAAGATCACGTCGTAGGTGGTGTTAGCCATCAACTCGACAATCGAATCGTTGAAGGCCAGCGGTACACCGAACGTGCTTTCCGGCTCGACAATACGCCGATACAACGCTTCAATTTTAGTGTGAACTGGGGCCGCACTATCGGGCAAACCTTCAAGGATCGCCCGCAAGATCACTTCATAGAAGCCCTGCACCGTCAGTTCGAGCATCCGATTGCAATCAACGTACACGAACAAAGGATCGCGTCCGGCGAGAGATCGATAGCTGATCGCGCAGTTTGGGCTAGCAAGACCACGCAGCAGAGTCGACTTGCCAAAGTTGCTCAGTCCGACCACTGCGACGCAATGGCCTACTGCTGCCAACGCAATCAGCCGATCAGCATCTTTGGGGCGATATAAAGGAACGGGGCGAGTCATCATCCTCGGCCTTTATGGTTATTCAGTGCGAACGCAATCTGCATTTTTGCCCTCACCTCCAGCCCCTCTCCCGCAGGGCGAGGGGAGAAAATACCACTCTGGAAAGTCCCTCTCGTTTGGGAGAGGGACTTAGGGTGAGGGCGCTTAACTACTTGATACGCAGTCGCCGTGATGCAAAGATCAGGCCAACCAACGCGACAGTCGCAAAACCGATTAGGGCAAGGTTTGCCGGAGTGGCCTGTCCACCTGCTACATCCTCAAAGAAGCCCGATCTTGGCATTGTTGGTCCAATCGTAGGCACTAGCGTTACGCCCGCTTCAACCGTTGGCACTTCGGTAGGTGTTTCGGTCAACGTTGGAAAGCTCGTTCCTACGCAGCCACCTACGGTTGCCGCACAGGTTGCTGTTTGGTTATCGGCATCCATCGCGATCTTGGTGTTCGTCATATCGATGTCAGACAGAACAGCCTCGGTAGGTGCTTCTGTAGGCGTTTCAGTTGGCGTTTCAGTTGGCGACGGGGTCAGCGTTTGGGTCGCAGTTGGTGTGGGTGAAGGCGTAGGAGTCCACGACTTCGCAATAATTGTGCCCTGAATGGCGGTTCCAATGGCATCATTGGTTTGCTGGATACTTTGTACTTGCGCCACCCGCGTTTGTTCTGCGGTTGCTGAAACAGAAGCAAAGAAAGCAATCGCACCCAACGCCAAAAGAAAGATAATAACCAGCACCACCGCAATGAGCAGAAAGGTGGTGTTACGGCGAGGGCGATCCGCCGAAGGTTCGGGCGGTAACAGGTCGTCGTCGTCTTCAGGAAACTGCGGTTCCTCAAGATCGCCAAAATCGTCAAGGTCGAAGTCGTCTCTACTCATCAGTTTCCCCTTACTGTGAAGGACAGTGGCAATGATGCCCCGCCCGTGCTTAACTAATCCGCCAACCGACCCAGCATCTCAAGGTTAGCCAGTGGCACAAAAACCATTTTTCCATCTGCCAATTGCACATCGGCTCCCGGCAGTCGCAGACCATTTTCTACCGAACGCGGCATTTCACTGATGCGCCGTACCTTGCCAGTCAACCCCATATAAGGCGCACGGGTTAGCCGTACCAATGCTCCCTCGACCAACGCTTGATCGCCTTCGGGCGGTGTCGGCAAGATTCCCCCTGACGGCAGCGGAATGATAATCTCTGGGCGAGCCGATGACCAACGCTGCGGTTCCGTCGCTTCGATCAATGCCGGACGACCTACATTATCGCGCAGCAGATTGTACACTACTTCTGACATTTGCTGCTCACCAAATCCTTCCGTCAGGATCACAGGTATTGTTTGTCGAAGTGCGATTTCGCGCAAGTCCGCGTGCATACTTGGGGCAATAATCGCTTTGATCTCCTGTCCTATCGCCATGCCGAACAGGCGCTGGTTAAGGATCGGCTTGGTCAGCACCATCGCACTGTTGCGATACTGCGACATAATCGTGTCATCTTGCATCGACTCGATTCCGCCGTCTGGCTCCATCTTGTAGGCGCTGTAGCCACTCTTGTCGTTGCCCCACGCACACTGGATCAATGCGCCTGTGGTTTCAAGGAGCACTTCGTTGTTTCCGCGCACCGAGGTAATTCTGCCGGGAGCCATCGCATACATTTCGATGGGCTGCGGGTTAAGCTGCATGATGATCTGCCCGCCTTCTACACGGGCGACCAGCACACGGGCTGGCGCTTTAAGAGTCTTCGCATTGCGGCCTTGCCCACTAGAAGCAATGATCCCGCCTTTTTCGACAAATTGACCCACCGCAACCTTGAGCATGTCATCGGTAAACTGCTCGACCTGTTTGAGACCAAGCGGGGCCAACAAGTCGAGAATGATAAAGTCGCCGGGTAAGGCTCCACGCAGGACTATCGTATCGGCTTCCACATCCTGATGGTCTTGAACCATGACTTCACCAATGGTTCCGCGCGGCAAGCGGCGTTCACGGCGAATAGTCGTCATGCCGATGATAAAGGATTGTCCGGGGTAATAAGGCATTGTCGATCCCTGTCCTATCTATCCCTTGTTATCGCTGCGAACGGCGGCATACCAGCGCGGCAAAACTTGGGCGCGACGCTCAATTTCTCTGGGCGGCGAAAATGGCCTGCCCCGCGCATCGAAGATCAATCCAGCCGCGCCGCCTTCTACCGTCAAGGTTATGTCGCGTTTGCCGTTAAGCGTTAAACCCACACCGAGTTTAATCGTTACTTGGGCTTTTTGTCCAGATGGCAAATCGATTACTTGAAGCGTACCAGCCGGAATATTGCGCTGGACGGTGCGCCCACCTGCCATTCTGACGTTGACACTCATTGCGGTTTTCTCTCTAGTGCGACCTAACGGACTAATTGCTGTACCGAGGTTCAGCAAGCCGCCTGTTTCGAGCACTTGCACGACTGCCAAAGGTTCCACATAGGCTGCACCACCCAGTGCGGCGATCACGCCATAGGGGTCAAGTTGCAGTTCGCTCACGCCGACAGGCTGCAACGCATCCAGCATCAGCAGCGCCCCGATACCGGGATCAACCACCTGCGCCAATACCGACCCTGCGCCAATGATCGGGCGCATGGCGGGCAGCAGATCGCCGCGTGGAATGCCGCGCCAGCTTGCCCGTGCCCCAGCAACGGCGTTGCGAATCAGTTCACGAGCAATTGCGTACTCAAATTCGAGATCTTGTGCGCTCTGGGGGACTGTCGAGGGGCGCAGCGATTTGTTATAGGCGTAGTCCATTACCTCGGATTCAGTGGCATCGAAGGTCAGCCAGCGCAGCACATTACGTGCGCCAACCGCTTTAACGCCCGATACGGCACTGTGCCCTACGCCAAGATCTGGACGTATAGTAATCGAGGGCTGCTTGCGAATACTGGCGCAGATTGTCACGGTAGAACTGCCAACATCTACACACATCACGCCGATACCCGCGCCGGGGAGTTCGCCCAGAAAGCGGACGATATTGGCGTAACTTTGGGCAGTGGGCAGCACGCCCAACATGGACTTTGACTGGACTTCGGTAAAGCCGCCTGCATTGATGGACTTGTAGCTTCCGTAGACCATCGCCAGTTCCAACTGCGCTGGGGACATTTTCTCTTCAAGGAGCGTAGGGCGAACATTGCTGGTCATATACAATTCAACATCGTTGCCCAGCATATCCTTGACCATTGGCCTTAACGCTTCGTTGCCGGCGTAGAGGACAACAGGCTTATGGCCTTGTGTCAGCAAGACCGCCAATCGAACCGTTTTGAGCAAGCTCAATACCGATTCGGTTGCGCCGTAGTTTGTGCCACCGACCACAAAAATTAGATCGGGTTGGTTGCGGACAATGGCGTTTACCTGATCTTCGGTACTGCGAACATCGGCAAGGCTCAAGGTGTCGGTGAGTTCGACATAGGTACTGGCAAGCGTCCGTCGCCCGGTTGCCACACTGACATCGGGCATCAAGCCAACGAGTACGGCTTTCATAGGTCGCCCGCCGCTAGCCGTTGCCAAGAATAGGTCAATACCGCTGCCGTCTTGCTGCTCACCAATGATCACATCTTCACCATGCAGCAGGTTGCGCCCGGTGAGATTGGTGATCTCCTCCAGCGCCCGACGCAAGCCAACTCCTACATCGACCAACGGCGGGGCGCTGGTACTTAACGTCTGGGCGCGTGAGACTAACCGGAACTGCCCACTGACGAGATCGAGCAGCACCACCCGTGTATTCACGCTGCCGAAATCCGCCGAGAGAATGGAATGAACGGCGGGTGCAGTTTGTGTCGCCAAAAAATCCCCCTCGGATATAAGTTCAGCCCGGTCGCAGAATTAGCAACCGCTGCGCGATAACACTTGTTAAAACGGTCAATGCGGAGATGATCAACAACCCATAGGTTGCACCGAGCGTGATCATGATAAACGTTTGCCCTACCAAACCGGGCGCACGGATAAAAGCGGGTTGTTCAACGTCGCCATTGGGTCGGCGTACCCCTAGATAGGTGAAATATATCAATACCGTGATTGTGCCAATAATCGCGATCAAGCTGTCCAAAATGTTATCCTGACGGCGAGCCGAGTCCGTGATTAGTGGCAGCAGTGTTCCGGTGATGGCTCCCCACAAGGCCAACGCCGTTCCGACACCCAATACTGCTACTAAGCCTAAATTGCCCAATCGCGACAGGCTTGGTACGGCCTTGAGCAGTAACAGCAAGCCGATGACTAGTGGCAGCGCCCCAATAACCTTTTGCAAAATCGTCCCCGCCGGATCAAAGGTCAGTTGAATCCAGGGGATAATCACGCTTTCCAACGCAACGATCAGCACATAGGCCGCTGACGCGCCGATAAAGATGCTGATGGCGATGCGATACAAGAAATTGTCGCCCAGCAGGTAGCTAAACACCATGACCGTTAATACGGCCCCAGCAATCGTAGCAATACGTTCTAGTGTTTCAGGAGTCAACGACGCGATCTCCCCTGTAAGCCTCGGAACACATTAATGATCAGTCCCAGTAAAATGATCAGAACCGCAATCAGGGTTGCCAATCCGATACTTTGCCAGCGCTGGTCGGAAAGGATTTGCACTTTGCCTGTCAATGGCTGGCGCTGCGCCTGATAGATCATCGTATCACGCAGACCGACTAACGGCCCGATAATCCGGGTGTTGGCGCTGGTGGCATAGGCTTGTGACACCGCCGATGCGGAGGCAGAGGATAGCAGCACCATCTTGAGTGGTTCCTGTGGTGGCACAGACTGATACTGCTCCACCCACGCTCGAACATCATCGGGTGTTTCTGCCAGAATAAAGGCCGGATTCTGCCGCAAATTGATCACATTAACATCGGTCACACTTGACGGTTTGCCTTCAATGTCATCCCTGAAAGTCGCTTGAACCGCCAGATCTTGAAAATTGCTAGCGAGTACCGAATTGGTAAAGGAACGCACCCCAATCGTGCCACCGGGCAAATAGCGTAATACTACATAATCTTGGCGTGCTACCAACGGTTTGTCAGTACGATTCATTAATGCAAGATCGGCGGGGTTACTACCTAGACTTTGCATTAGGGCTTGCGCGTGCAATGCGCCCGCCGGGTTGGTGCTGACGATAATCGGTTGGGCGTTGTGTTTCACGATATCCCGCAGAATCGCACGAGCCAGATCGTCCAGTTCACCCGCTGCGGTTGGCCCATACTCAAAGGCAACCAAAACCGATTGACCGTCCTTGAGGCTATCAACGGCGCTCATCACATTTTGCTGCGCTGGGGAAAGCTGTGAGGAATCAGGCAGTGGAGTCACATTCAACACATTGGTGAAGAACGGGATCAACACGGCTGCTACCAATAACAGCGTAATGACAAAGCGGTCAATCTTTACACGCGATTTTATTGCCGCCGCCGGCGATACTGCGGCTGAGGCTTGCTGCGCTTCGCGCTCGTCCTCTGCAAGGACACGTTCGTCCAGAAGTTCTTTTTCCAGACCGAGAATATCTTCAATAATCTTGATGCGCTGCGTTTCGAGATCGCTCGTCGCTATCGACGAACGTTCACCAATAACGATACGCGGCATACTGCCTTCGCTGACAATATCAATCGCTCCGGCAATACCTGCCAGCGGCCCCGATGAGATCGCTTCGGCTTCGGGGGGTGCTTTGCTCACTAGCGCTTTAGACTGTTCGCGAAGTTGGCGAACCTGCTCTGGTAACGCGCTGAGCGGCCTATCCTGAAAACGGACTTCCTGATCTCCAATGTGCAGGATAACTGGTCCTTCGGCGGGGCGCATATCCGCGACCCATTCCGGCAGCACTTCATCCGATTTTGTCTGTGATGCTACTGCTGGCGACTGTTGCGACTCGGCGGGCGAGGGTGCCTCGCCCTCAAACAACAGCTCATCGGATTGGTCGAACTGGGCGAGTTGATCAAACTGATTAGTGAGATCGGGGCTGTTCGCCATGATCGCGTCGAAGTCGAATTCTCGCTCTGAGGATGAAGCCGATGCTTCCTCTGGCATGTCGAAGTCGAAGCTATCCTGATCGCCTGCCTGATAGTTGCCTTGATAGTCGCTTTCGGCAGTCGGGACACCTTCCGTTCCCCCGAAATCGAGATTGAACTCAGGTTCCGGTGCATACGCTTCCGGCTGGCTTTCAGCAGGGACGCTCGATGACGACAAGCTCAACAGTGCGTCGATGTCAATGTTTGGTGCTGCTTTTGTCGGGGTAGATTGATTGGCATCTGGCGCGGTATCCGTTGGCTGAACCCCTGACATCCAGTCTTGATCGGCTTCTGATGGTGCGTTTTCCGTCGAAAAATCTGCCAGCCAATCCATCTCAGGATCAAGTGCAGGCTCGGCAATCGGCGTGGGCGCAGCAGGAGCCATGTCACGCATCCAGTCGGGCATATCCGACTCTGGAGCGGACTCTTCTGTCAATTCTGTGGGATGATCTTGTGCAGTAGATACACTGCTCGCCATGTCGCGCATCCAGTCGGGCATATCATCGCTGGCGACGGCGGGGCTATCTGGTTCCGGCTCAACATCTTCGACCCAATTCTCTTTATCTGTGCTAACTGAGTCCAGCTTCAGTTCTTCCATATCGCCCATTGGGTCAGCCATCCAGCCACCATCAGGGGCCGGGACTGGCTGTGTGTCGCCTTGGAGCAGATCGGACGACAGTGTATTGCTTTCGCTGCTCATCCAGTCCAGCAGTTCGGCATCAGAAGTTGGTTCAGAATCATGCTCTGATGCGAGCGCGACTTGCGATGATTCATAAGTCTTGGTAGAAGCGAACAGCATGTCGTCCACGTCTGGCATTTCTGCCATCCAGTCGAGATCGGCATCATCTTGAACGCCACTAACTTGTTCAGCGCTGTCTTGTGCCATCTCCACTGCTGGAAGTTCAGGCGCGGCGAGTTCTTGTGGTTCTGATATAACTGGTGTTTCGGGGACAGGTTCAGACACGATAGGCGCTTGAGTGCCTAGTGAACCCGTAGACAGTTTGTCGGTTAACTTGGATTTTGGCTTGACAGGTTCCTCGGCAACGAACATCGTGAAATCCAGATCGTCTACGCCGGGAGTAGACTGTGCGAACCAATCTGGGATCTCGTCTTCGGGCGACGATGAGGAGGTGGTTGGCTCATTGAGCGTCGATATAGTATCCGGCCCAACCAACGGCGTACCCGATAAATCCACACTTTTGAACCAGTCGGGTGCATCCGCTTCTTGATTGGCTTGATCTGCGCCTTGTGTTGATCCCGATCCGCCAATCGTATTAAACCAATCGGGTACCACATCGAGCAATTGATCATCGGGAACGGGCGGCATGTCCCAATCATCGCCGGATGAGTTAGGTTGATTCGCCGTCGATGGCAGCTTTCTGATCTGTGGACGGGGCGCATCGGCGGGTGGTGTGGTGGGCAGACGCTTAATTGCTGGGCGTGGTGCATCGGTAGGCAGCGTGGCAGGTGCTGGAGCCGTAAATGGATCGATTTTGGGCTGCAACGAGGGCAACGCTGTTAGCTTCTTGATCGGCGAGCGCGGTGCATCGGCAGGCGGCGCTGACGGTTCGGCAGCAGTTGGCGGTTCAACAGGTGTGTTGAGCCAATCCGAATCATCGGAGGGCACGGCAGTGGGCTGAATCGGTTCGGCAGGTTTCGGGTCCGCGACAGGTTCCGCATAAGACGTATTGAGCCAATCCAGATCATCGTCGGCTGTGCTCTCGACAGGCGTGGACTCAGCCGCATTACTAGCCGTCGGCGCAGGTTGACTTAGCCAATCAAGGTCGTTGATGTCAGCTTGTAATGGTTCCGACGTTGACTGCGCTTGGGAGTCATCAGCGAAAAAGTCGAAATCAGCGGTTTGGCTAGATGCTTTAGCAGGATCATCTGCCGACTCGGATACATCCTGTCGCCACGGTAAGGCTCCAGTCAGGCCAAAAGCAGCTGGCGAAGTCGCAGGAGAGGACAGAGCAGCCGGATCTGACATCCAATCCAAATCTGTATCGGACACTGAGCTAGATTGTACTGGACTGGTCGATGAAGCGGGAGTTTGCGCCCAAGGCGGAAGATCATCAGCATCTTGCGATTCTACAGGGGTAGAAATCGCTGATGGTGTGGCGGCTGTGCTCTGTTCCCGCGAGAATGACTCATCAGCTGTAGTTTTAGGTTCATCATCGAATGAGAATGCGGGTGTACTGGTGGGCAGTGTGCTGCTCTTGGCCCAGCCCGAACTAGTATTTGCACTAGGAGCCGATGGTGCAAGATCCTGCATCCATGCCGTATCCATAGTGGACGAACCTGCCGCTGGCGAATCATCCAGCCAATCCATATCGTCGTCAGTGCTGACTGGCGCGGCTGAATAATCGTCGGACGTATAGGATTGACTCGTCGCGTTAATTCCGCTTTGCAGCCAATCAGGCAAATCTTCATCATCAAACAGGGGGCGGTTACTAGACATCTATAGCACCCTTATTCACGAAACAGCCGATCTTGACCGATCAGCACCCGCACACCTACCGTAATTGTCCCAATCGCAATACCGATGAGCAACCCACGTGTACCAGCACTGACAGGCACACGTAGCAGCCAATCGCGCAACCCAGTGAGGATCGATCCTGCTGGAGTGATGGAGCCAATGAGCACAATTACCAGCGCCGCCACGAAGACCGCACCCCAGATTGTCACCCGACGACGCATCATCCGGTACGCGGAATATACCAGAAAAAAGAATAACAGCCCCGCCAATGCTGACTCGATCACGACTTGTAATACATCCATGAGGGTGAGGGTGAGGATGGGCTGTCCGGCAGCACTAGCAGGAAGATTTAACTTGATAATGCCGCGCAGTTCCAGAAAATGCACGATCAACACAGCGGCAAAAGTCACGACAATTACACCGCTGTAGGCCGCCGAAGCGGACGATAAATTGGAGAGTTTGCCAATATGAACAGTTAGCAAATTCAGCACCCCAATAATCACGGCGATTGCACCAACCACCACGGCTAGTTGGATGATCCCCTGACTCAAGCTACTCAGGTCTGGTAGGTTCGGAATTGGCGCAAGCGTCAGTAGCGTCACCAACGCCAACACGGTGCTAATCACCGCGAATAAAACGCTGACGAGATCTCTACGACGGCGGACACGGGATGGGTTCATTTAGAATTTCGCTCCCACGAGAGCCAGAAAGAACAACCCAATCATCAGAGCAATAACAATAAAGCGGAATATATCCTGTGCGATTACGCCGCCAACAGTAATCGAACTGCGTCCTAGATAAGCAGCCCCTGCGTACAATTCCTCGCCGATCAGCGGCGAGTCGGAGAGGGCATAGGCGACAGCCTGCCCGTTTACCTGATCACTCTGGGCGATCACAATGCGGTCATAGCGAACGGCGTTTTCGGCAAGCAGCATTAGTTCGGGGCCAAAGCGTCCGACCAAGACATTCGTAGAAACGCCTTCATCGAGAATGGCGGCTCCGGCTCCCGCCGCAAAAGCCATCGATTGCGGCCCCTGCGGATACCAGCGAGCCATTGTGCTATGATATTTTTTCAGGCCATTGCGGGCTTTATAAGCACGTCGCAGCGTATCCTGACCCAGTGTCAGCGTTACTGGATCGCTCACGGTAACGAGTGGCGGTCTGTTAGCAACGGCGGCCCGTTCAGCAAGAGAGTATAGAATTTCAGCACTAGCAATGGCGGCAATCGTCGTGCCATCACGGACGGCACTGTTACCAAAAGATATATGGATTGTTTTCTCGCTCTCTACCGCTTCGCCAACCGTTAGGGGCATCGTGGTGTAAGCAGAGATGCGCCGTAATTGGATAGATCGCGCTCGCACTGATAGCGCCAAGGTGGCGACCAGCACAACTAGGATGATGACATAAACCAGTATGCTCATGCGTTTTTATCGTCCTCGTCGGTGTGATCTGCGCCAATCAAACCTGCCCGCAGCCAAGTTAACCCTGCTGGGTCATCTAGCAGACGGGCGAACCCATCAATCTCATCGGGTGGCATAAATATGCCCAATGCTGGTTGTGCAATCCATAGTACCTGCGCCCCAATTGGCGCGAGAGGCTGTGCTGCATCCAGAAATGCACCGACCAGATCGTCCAATCCTGAAGTATGCAGTCGGATTGACCAGCGGGCAAGTCGCTGTTCAAGCCGTTGGCGGCGTTCTGCGGGAAGGTCAGGCAGCACATCAGTGTTCATATCAGGGAGTATAGCATAGAGACGGTCAACAAGGAAAAATGACCTTGCCATGTTGTCATGCCAAAATGCTAACCCTTATCGTCAATGATCAAAGATCGCCCGAACCTAAATGTGTGTGGTAAGCCACTGGGAAAGTGTAGCTTGAATGGTCAAGGCGCTTTTCTGCGGGTCAAAAGCTAAATACAGTTTCCCAATCAGATCAGCTTGTAAATTGTGTAACGTCTTGTCTTTAAGAAGACAGACACGTTTGTTGAGGGCAAGCATGTAACCAACTTCAAAGGCAACATTAGGATTGATGGATACTGTAGCTAGGGAATCAAAGACCGCGATCCCAAAACTGCACCCATGCACGTAGGTCAGGATATTTTGGTAAAGATCTGGATGATAATCTTTATCATCAGCCCGCAGTCCAGTAATGCCCGCCAACCCTAACGTATGTTTGATAGTTCTAGTAATCTCATGATGAGTGGGAGTATCCCCGAAACTCATCATAATAAAGGCAGTCTTAAGTGGATCTGGATAATCCCGGCGAAACCAAGCAAGACTCTCTTGGAGTTCCTGAGCAGACATTACTCTTCCGTCATGCAATGACCTTGCCTCTGGGTAAGTAACGCGCAATTCATCTAGGATTTTATGGAGAATTAGGAGAGTCTGTGCCTTATCTCGGTTGAAGTAATTAACAGCATTTTTCTGTTTAGCTCGCGGATAGCGAAATTGTACCCAAGTCAAATCCCGCAGGTAGGGACTATCAGCAGCAAACACTTTCTCGACTGCTGTACGAAGGCGTTCGAGTTGTCTTGTCACTGTGATAAAGTTTTCTTGGGATGCTGCTCCATATTCCTGAGTTTCAAACTCTTTACTGAGATCAGTAAAAATATGGATAGCCTCTGTAGGATTTGCTACGAAAGCCATTCTTCATCCGAATTGGATCACATAACCGATATGTTCATAGTGTAACTCTGTTATGGTTAATTGGACATAAATGGCAAGCATATGCTCGAAGTAGAAGCAAGCATATCCCGTCCATTTGTAGGACATTTGTGGTTACTCTTGGTTTACTCACTCGATTTGTTCATCCTCTTCAGGGTACCTAACAGGAGTTTTCCTTTCCGACTAATCCGGTCTTAGATTTTTAACTGCATGTTGTACAAATTCGCATAGGTACCATCTAAGGCGATTAAGGCTTCGTGCGTTCCTTGTTCCTCAATCCCATTATCGGTTAATACAACAATTCTTTGTGCATTCCTGACGGTTGATAAGCGATGAGCGATGACAAGGGTGGTGCGGTTATCAGTTAACTTCTCCAATGACTCTTGAACCGCCTTTTCACTTTCGTTATCCAGAGCGCTTGTCGCCTCATCGAAAATGATAATGGGTGGATCTTTTAAGAAAACGCGGGCAATACTCAACCGTTGCTTTTGCCCTCCTGATAGTTTTACGCCACGTTGACCAATATCTGTATCATAGCCATTCGGTAAAGCCATGATAAACTCATGGGCGTTCGCCTTTTGGGCGGCCTCAATGATTTCCGCGTTACTTGCATCAAGTTTGCCGTAGCGGATATTGTCTGCGACTGTCCCAGCAAACAAATAGACATCTTGCTGGACAATGCCAATATTCCTTCGTAGTGAACGTAAGCTGATGTCTTTGATATTCGTGCCATCAAGCAAGATTTCCCCTTCAGTCACTTCATAAAAGCGAGGGATCAAAGAACAGAGTGTGGTTTTACCGACTCCCGAATACCCAACTAGCGCAACATATTCGCCAACCCTTATATCCAGAGATATGTTCTTCACGACGTAATCGTAGGCTTCTTTATACTTGAAACTTACCTGTCTGAACTCAACATTTCCTTGAACCTGTGTAAGTTCAATTGCATTTGCCGACTCTTGGATGTCTGGTTTCACCTCCATAACCTCCATAAATCGGCTAAAACCAGTAATGCCCTCTTGATACAGCCTAGAGAAATTCACCAATCTCTGAATTGGATCGATGAGGAGACCAATACATAACAAATAAGTCACTAGATCGGCTAAACCCAAAGAATCCTTCACGATAGCCATGCTGCCGAAGATGATCACGGCAATGGTAATGAGTTGCGTAAACGCATTCATTCCGCTATCAAAGTAGGCTTCGCTTCTATAACCGTCTCGTCGGCTGTCCACGAAGCGATTATTCTCGTAAGCAAACTTCTCCTTTTCGATTTCTTCGTTGGTAAACGACTTTACTACCCGAATGCCAGCGAGAGTATCTTCAACTTGTGCGTTAATATCACCGATTCTATCTTTGCTTCTTCTCAGCGCGATATTCATTCGCTTATTGAAGTAAAACGCATAAACAACCATGATTGGCAAAAAGACAAAAACGATTAGGGTCAATTGAATATTGACATTGATCTGGATAATGAACGCCCCGACAAACTTCAACGTTGAAATAATGAAGTCTTCAGGGCCATGATGACATAACTCGGAAATCCAGAACAAATCAGTAGTGAGCCGAGTCATTAACTGACCCGTTTTTTGTTCGTCATAAAAACTAAACGATAGTTTTTGATAATGTTCAAATAGCTCACCGCGCATATCGCTTTCCATCATCGCCCCCATCGTATGCCCCCGATAGTCAACGAACATGTTGCACAGCGTATGAATGCCTACCAAGGCAAGCATTGCAGCGCCCACTACGTAAATTTGGGTGAGCGTATTAGGCGTAGTGCCCGCTAATACATTTTGGGTGATGAATCTCGCACACAATGGCAGTAGCAGTGCAACCGCCGATAGGATAAAGGCACACGCTGTATCTGCTAAAAGCAACCCTAAATAGGGTTTGTAGTAAGACAAGAATTTCTTGCTTCGAGAATTCACGAAATTTGCTCCTCAACCGGACAAGATGGAGTGACGCAGCAGTAATCCGCTGAATGCTCAGAGGTGATGGAAAGGCGCGGAGATTGTCGTGAAAGCTATTTAGGGGATCACTAGGCAGCGCCATACTACCACCTCACGTCATGAGGTCGTCAGGCACAGCAAGTTGGACTCGCGCTTAGAGGAGAATCAAAGCAAACGGAGAAAATTATCCAGAGGATGCAAATTGGCGGAAACCGATTGCACCGAAAGATGCTTGGTCTATTCTGGATAATATCTAAGCGTAGGGAAACACTGGCGTGCCTGTTTGGGCAGCATTTTGATCAATAACATGATTCGTGTCTCCTTTCTACTTATTTCATACGATAACAGACAACATAGCATAAAGAGCGTTTTCTGACAAGCAGGAAAGGTCATTAAGGGTCATTATGGTAAAGTTAGCGATACTGCTTGATAAGCGAAACGGGGAGTTAATGATGCTATAAAAGGCTTTTAACCCGAATATGGTTGAGCAGTAAATTATGCCTTTGCTGCCATATCCAGGCGGTAGGGATTTATAATTTTCGTTAGATTGAATACAACTTTGTTAAAATTTGAAAGGTAATTTCAATCGCTTGTTTAGTATCTCCTCTAAATGGTTCGATCAGGTATTTCGGCCCCATTTGATACATATATCGCTCACTACCAAGCAATGACTTGCGGGGATCGGAATGTTCCATAAGAGCATGAGTAAGGCTGTTTCTTGGATCTAGCAATTTGTCAGCTAATTGACTAATTTCTGATGAGACTATCCCTTGTGTATCCTTGATAGCGGTACCCAAAGTCCATTTTCGAGATGGCTTTGGTTGCCCATTCTTTTCCTGATAATCAAGCTCAAACTCAAGTTTGAGGCATCTTTCAACCACTGCGCCACACGTCATCAAACAAGACTGAAACTCTCCAAAAATATAGCATTCCACTGCTTCATTCCAAAGCAGGAAAATTGAATGTTTGAGGGCATCTTCTGGGGTATCCTCAAACTTATAGCGCAGTTTTGGGAAACGATTCAAAGTATCACCACCTCCAGTGTGTGCAAATTCAGCTAACTCCTTAAAATTCTCAAACTGCCGTGATATTCTCCAAGAAAATCGTGCCTCATATTCTTTTTCTAAATTGTTATCCACTGATTCCTCCCAGTTGTGCTCTTTGGCAAACGTCATCATCTGAGTTAGCAAACTACAATATCATCCCGATCATCACTAGCGGCCTGCTGGAATACTCACTGGCCCAATACCGATCTGCGTATTTTGCCCACCTACTAACATCGCTTCATGGGTAAATACATCCGAGATCGAGAGGCTAAACCACCAGTTGCCCGACTGCACTTGCACGCCGGGATCACTCAATTTGACGGTGACAGTATCGATAAATTCCTGACCCGGCATCCAGCAGGACGGCGGATAGTGCCAGTCCAGCGGGTCCCAGTCGTAGCCCTTACGCAGCGATTGATCCGGCGCAACGGGGACGACTGATAGATAATAGGGGCGACTGACGTAACTATCCGCCCGCCAATGCAGCGAGAGCTTGATCGCATCGGAGTCGGGCGTTGCATCAACGCCAACCAGCGTTACCACATCCGAGCCATGTGCAAATTGTTTGTTGATCGCCAGTGTGGGCGCAGTCGCAGCAAGGGACGGAGTCGGCGGTACGGTAAGCGTCGTGAAGTTCACGCGCAGCACCGCCGCCATGCAAAACAGCGTGATTGCTTGCATGGCGAGGATTGCCAACCGCTGCCGATTGGTGAATCGCTGTAGAACTTCGCCTGATAACAGCAGCCAGATTGGGGCGAAGAATAACCATAAGCGCCCCGTTTCCCCTTTAGCCGTGCCACTTAAGATCAGCAAAATCAGGGTCAATCCGCCTGCTACGACAAACACATTGGCACGGGAAGCGGATCGCCATTGGCGAAAAGCAACGGTATGCTGAACAAGTCCCCAGATCGCTAACGCCGCAACTGGTATACCTACGAAGAAAAACATATCATAGGGGTGCATAAACAGCCACGGGAAGTACGGGCGATTGTGCTGTTCGACATGCTGCTGCAAGCCGATGCGTACTACATCAAGAACGCTCACCCCTGACAGGCCGCCATAGATGATCCATACGACAGCACAGCCCACGCCAAAGATCGCCAATTGGCGAACCAGCGACAGAAATGGCACTCCCTGACGCTGAGTCACGAAAAATCCGATGATCGTCAGGCCAACCAGCAATCCCAACGGAAACAACGAAATGTTCAGGAAGGTTGCGACTGACACAATAAATCCTGCCAACGCGATCCACCAGCCGCGATCCCGATCCAGACCGCGCCACAGGATGACCAATAACACCAGTGTGAGCAGCACATAGAAGGTATTGAATCGCGGGTTGAACATCGCCAACCCCGGTATGATAGGCCACAACACTACTGCCCAAAGTGCCACCCGCCGATTGAAGATCGACACGCCGAGTTTGTACAGCGGCGCAACCGCCAACGCTGACCACAGCGGCATAAACATTTGGAACCATGCGCTTGCCATTTCGCCATCCGTCCAAGTCATCATCGACAGATTGAGACACTCTAGCGGACGCACCAATGCGCTGAATGTTTGTGCGACTGGCGGAACCGTGCCGAAGCCATGTGCAACGGCATAGTACAAGGCTGTCCAACCCGGCGGCGAAGTCGGTGTGCTGCCCAGCTTGAATTCTTCACGATAGTCGATCATGAACTGAGGCCAGTCGCGCAGCGTCGTATTCAGATCGGTGATTAAGGTGGCGCTGTGCTGGTAGCCGCCTGTGAGCAATGACGCAGACCGCGTGAACAGGAGAAATAACGGGCGCTCCTCCATCGTCATGAGCAAGATTGAGAGCAGCGCCGCGCCCACAAATGACCATAAAATTAGGCGTACTGGATAGCGATTATTTTCATCATTTTCCTGCAATAGCGCTGCCGCGCCAACCGTGTAGATCGCCACTCCCAGAATACAAGGTAGGACCCATACCCACCGCGGCAGATCATAACCCCATACCCACGCCGCACTGCCGGGAAGCCAAGGAACTTCGCCACGCAGCCACGGGACAAAATCGGTAACTAGGATCAGGCAAACGATAAGCGTCAGTACTCCCAGAGCGACGACTGCACGCGACGATTTTGACATGATGATGAATCCTTTAGCCGCCGGGGAAAGCCGCTATTTTAGACCTTTTCTCAGATTTTGAGCGCTTGATCAGCGCGCCACCACCATAACGCGGCAACACATCCAAACAATATCGCGTCAAAGAGAGCGATTGGTGAACCAAGGGCAAAGATCAGAAAACCGCCTGAAACTAAAGCACAAAGAATTGCGACTAGACGCTGATTGCCGGTTTTCAGGTTAATCACCATACGTTCAAGCCGATCCTCTTGCAGTGTTCGCCAGATGGCACGAGTACCAACCCCAAGGCAAAACAGCGCTGTAAAGAGATTGAACAAGATACTACCATTGTCAACATTTTTACTGAACGCCTCGAATAGCTTAGGTATCGCTGAAAGGATCTGCGATCCAGCGAGGGCATAGAGTAATAAGCCTGTCGCGAGGCCCACTTTCTTTTCAATTTGAATCCATTGTTGGAGATTAAGCTGTTTGTTTTCGATCTCAGCTTCGGTTTCTGGAACGTCGGAAGGGGGATCAATTTTGTCGAGCTTTGCCAACCATTCTGCGGCTTTGGGATCGTTGATTCGTTTTAGCACAATACGGGCATCGGCATAGCGCTTTTCATTAATCAGGCCACGAGCTTTAAGGAATTCAAATTGCGACATACTACGTACCTTTCTTCGTTCTACTGTGCCGGGATATTGACTGGGCCAATGCCCACTTGAGTCTGCCCATTTTGCCCTGTGACCGCCATCGACTCATGCGTGAAGACATCGTTGACCGAGAGGCTGAACAGCCAACTGCCGGGTTGTGATTTGCCGTTGTTATCCTTCAATGGCACATCGACAGTATCGATAAACTCTTGACCCGGAGTCCAGCAGGCAGGCGGATAGTGCCAGTCCAGCGGGTCCCAGTCGTAGCCCTTCAACGACGATTGATCCGGTGGCACGGGTACTAGCGATAGCAGATATGGTCGCTGAATATACGTATCCGCTCGCCAATGCAGATACAGTCGGGCAGTAGTCGCCGTTTTGTCGATGCTCACGCCAACAAAGGTGAGCGTGTCATTGCCATGTTTGAATTGTGCGTTGATCGGAAAGGTCGCGGCTTGATCAGCGGATGGTGGCGATGGCGGTACGGTGAGTTCGGTGAAATTAGCCCGCAAGATCGCTGCCATACTCAACAGACATAAGCCTTGCATGATCAATATCGATAATCCGGCTAAACCTGTTGCACGCTCATTGCGCTGCACCTGCCAACGATTCAGGATCTCGGCGGCGAGTAGAATCCATAACGGCGCGAAGAACAACCAGACTCGCCCGGTTTCGCCGCGTGCTGTACCACTCAATACCATGATTACGAGGGTCAATCCGGCGGCAAGGGTAAAAATCTCACTGCGCGAACTATCCTTGAACGAACCACGCACCATGTGCCAGATCGCCAACGCTGCGATAGGAATACCGACGAAGATAAACATATCGTAGGGGTGCATGAACAGCCATGGCACATACGGGCGATTCATCGCTAGATGCTGGGTTAGGCTCAGGTTGAGCATATCGAAGATCGTGACATGAGTCAGCGTCCCGTAGAATAGCCACAACGCCGCGCAGCCCACGCCAAACGCGACCAGATTGCCGATCAATACAGGCAGCGAACGACCTGCATCTTTATTTTTCCACCAATAGATCAAGATCGTTAGGCCGCCAAGCAGCCCTAATGGAAACAGCGAAATATTCAGGAAAATGCCGACTGACACAATAAATCCAGCAACCGCGATGAGCAGCCAGCGCCACGACGGGCGACTGCGATCCAGTCCGCGCCATAAGACGGTGAGCATGACTAACAGCATCAGCGGGTAGAAAACGTTGAAGCGCGGGCTAAAGATATTCATTCCCGGCACCAGAGGCCACAGCACCACCGCCCAACATGCCGTGCGCCGATCAAAGATCATACGACCCAGACGGTACAGCGGTGCGACTGCCAACGCTGCCCACAATGGCATCGCCATCTGCACCCAGACGTTTGACCATTCAGAATCGCTCCAAGTGGTCATATCCAGATTGTGACACTGCAAAGGTCGCACCAACGCGCCGAAAGTTTGGGCCACAGGCGGGACGGCTTCAAAGGCTTTGCCCGCCGCATAATACACAACTGCCAATCCCGGCGGGGCAATGGCGATCCCGCCGAACGGCTTTACGGCACGATAGTCCATGATGAACTGAGGCCAGTGGTACAGCGTATCGCTCAGATCGTGGATCATGTTTCCAGCGTACTGGTAGCCGCCAACCACTGATGAAGACGAACGGGCAAACAGCAGAAAAAGAGGCCGTCCTTCCAACGTCATCAGCAGCATGGGCAGTAGTACTGCGCCGCCAAAAGTCCACAGAATTAAGCGTACTGGATAGCCCGTTGTGGTTTGTTGGGTACGGTCAAGCAGAATCAGTGCGCCAACGATATAGATTGCAATGCCCAACACACACGGGAAGATCGAGAGGCCGCGTGGCGTGCCATAAGGCCAGATCCATGCCGAGTCGCCGGGAAGCCACGGGACTTCACCGCGCAGCCAAGGAATTACATCCGTCACCAGCACAAGACAAAACAAACTGGTCAACCCAGCCAGAAGCCATAAGGCACGCGAGGTTTGCTTCAAGGATTAGCACCGATCCATGATGAGGCGAACAAGAGCGCGGGATTGTAGCAACCTTAAAGCGCGGCGGCAAACCTACTAACATTCTCCTCGCCCTAAATCTCGCTCCACTTTGTAGGGTGGGACTGCCAAACAAAAGGGCAAGGTAAGCTGGCGAACTTAGGGTTTATCAGTTGGGAACAGATCTGCCAGCGGATCAGGTAACTCAGGAGGTGCTGGTGGCGGCGTAGGGGTTGGCATAAATGGCATCATCGGCGTAGATCCAAATGGCCTCGGTGTCGATCCCATACCAGAGGTGAAACCCATCTGCGCCGCCATCACGTCACGCAGGCTAACTTCCGGTTCGGGTACAGGTAATAGCACCGAAATAATGACGGCGACAAAGCCAACTCCAATAACGACAGCCACCTGAATCAGCACTGCCAGCGTCAAGCCCGACACAATCGAACTTGCCATGCCCCCGATGAGACTGCCGATCAATTGACCGTTGGTCGCCAGCCCTTCTTGCATATTGGTCAGGGGATGCAACAGACTGCCGCCAGACATAAAAGGGACAGGCAGCAGGGTAATGATGCCACTCAAGATTAAACCCCAGCCCAACCACTGAAAAAACTGTTTGCGGGAGCGAATCGTCACCATGATGATCAGCGCAAACAAGCCTAACGGAACCAAAAACAGTAGCACAATCAAGCGGCTGTCTAACCAAAGAAAGCCACGAAAACGCGCCAGTTCAAATTCTGTCAGGCGCGTTCGAGGTGTTCGGCTGTCAGTCGGTACTGCTGACGCTGCTGTTCTCGCCTGCGGTTGCAGTTGGTCGATTAGCCGCCATGTATCGGGCATCGCCTCACCCAGCGTTATGAGATGTGTCGTCAGGTTGTCTTCGATCAGCTTACGATTAGTGTCGGATTCGGGGTTGCACAGCAGAGGTGCAGCCTTGTCTCCCTCAGTGAAAGTTCCGGCAGTGATCAGCCTTTCCTGATCGGCGGTGCAGTTTGGCAGTTTAGGCACAATAATATTGACCGCTGCATGGGTATCGCTGCTGCTCAAACGAGTCTTGAGCAACTTGAGATCAAAGTGAATATCCGGTAGGCTGCGCTCACCGTTAATCCACGCAAAGAGGCGATCAATGTTGCCGTTGACCTGATCTTGCAACCAGCTAGGGGGTAGCAATCTATCGGAGAGAGTCGCCCACTCGTCCAGCGATATGTTCTCGACCAGCGAACGCGCCGCTGCTCGAATCTGCGGATCAGTTTGGCTATCGGAAGCAGCGCCATCAACCAGCGCTGGAACCAGACTGCCATAGAAGTTCTGAGTATTCATGGCGGTTTTGTAGGTCTGCGGATTCATCGCTACTCGGTCAATGTTGAACGCCCAGAAGGCGCACGGTGTCACCACCAAGATCACGAAGATCAGCATCAGCCCGAACAGACGACCCACAAAACGCATAAATAGACTCCTTAGCGGACAAAAGTCGGCGCAGTCACTTCAACGGTGATCGTAACCTGATCAGCCTGATCATCGGCAGTGGCAATGTTCAGATGCGTACCGGGTACTGCGAGTTCTGGCTTGACAAAGCCCAACCCAATAATCGTACCGTCGTCCCGTTGAGCGATACTAGTCAATGTACCAACAGCGCGATCATCCTCAGTCAAACGCGATCCAAGTGGCGCAACAGTCGCCATGTTCAAGTGTACGAGCGTTTTGGCAAGTCGGTTGCGGCTTTCCATGCGGGCGATAATCTCCTGCCCAATATAACAGCCTTTCGCAAAGCTGACTGAGTCCCACAAATTTGCTTCCAGCGGAATATAGTCTTCGGTCAGTTCATGACCAGTACCCGGCAAACCTGCCTCAATCCGCAGCATTTCGTAACGGGCTTCATCGCCAATGGTCGCACCGTGTTGCTGAACAGCCTGTTGCCACGATTCAAGTGCCGCTACTGGTACGATGAGTATAAAGCCATCTTGTAACATCGGAAAAGTCCGGGCGATTAGGAGGCCACTTTCCGGCACATCGATAAAGCTGTGAAGGGCGAGTCCACTAGCTCCCGGCGCAATCGATTCCGCAATTTCTGCCGCCTGTGACCCATAAATCTCAAGCTGACCAAGTTCGGCAGAGACATCGCGGATCTTCACCTTATCCTGAAAAAAGATATAGCGCTGGAGCCATGTACGGACTACCGCAGGTTGATTCGCCAACATCAGCGCGGTTTCGCCCCGATGGTAGACAATCACCCGATCAATGATGCGGGCATTGGCAGTCGTCAGCACTGTCGAGCGGCCTTCGCCGAGTTGCATTTTCAGGAGGTCATTGGTAGACATCCGGTGCAGCAGATCGAGCCTGTCACGGTCTGTCAGTTCCAAACGACCCTGATAGTTTGAACGGTCAAATAGATAAGTTGCGGTCATGGTTCAAATCCTGTGCTAAATTCCTTCAGTATCACGCCACTTGCGAATTTCCTCGGCGTGTTCTTTCTCGTGCCAGTAGGCGTTCTCCGCAATCAAATACCACAGTGGTTCGCCTTCCATCCACGAAAAACGGCGGACATTGTTGAACGTTTTTTCGTCGATTTCCTCAACCGTCTTCATCAGGATCTTGTACACACCACGAAAATCTTCAAGGATCACGGCAAGGCTGCGCCGGGTATTGAGGCGATATTGTTCTTCGTTAAACTCGTCGATGTCCTCGATCTCTACGATATTCGGTGCACCGGGACGATCTAGCTGCGACAATGCTGTGATGAGTTCGGAGTACCACACCGTTAGGTGAGCCAACACATCTTTGACCGACCACAAGCCGACCACACCCGGTCTGAGGTAGGCATCATCGGGCAAACCATCTAATGCGGCAAGCATGGCTTCCCGCGATTGGGTAATCTCATTCAGTAGTTCCTGCTTATTCACTGTATCTCATTTCTATGGCACAGGCTGATCGTGCGCCTTTAATGTCTCAATAAAAACTTCGATGGCTTCCTGAATATTGCTCAATGCTTCTTCTTGGGTTTTCCCTTGACTGACGTAACCGGGCAGGCTGGGAACTTCAACAACATAATAACCGTCTTCGCCATCGTATATCACGATTTGCCGTGAATGTTGCATGGGTTAGTCCTCCGATTGTTTTGATTGTCGTTTGGTTCTGTCCCGTTTGCCCGCATTTACAAAGCCAGTTAGCAGCGTAATGCGCCATTGACGCATACTGCTGTGACCAGTATAATGTCAAACCGCACAAAGAGTTACGACCAATTTTCCCCGTCGCGACCTCTGTGGAGTTGTTGTGACGGTGAAAAGAGAAGATTGGAGAATCTTAAACGCCATGTACGCTATTGTTCGCACGGGTGGACGGCAGTATCGCGCCGAACCCGGCAAAATCATTGATGTCGAAAAGCTCACCGACGAAGCCGGTAGCAGTATTGACTTGCCTGTTTTGCTTGTCGTCCCCGACGAAGGCGATCCATTGATTGGGCAGCCTGTGGTCGAAGGTGTCGTTGTGAAAGCAACGGTCGTTGAGCATTACCGTGCCAAGAAAATTCTGGTTTGGAAATACCGTCCCGGTCTGCGGTACCGCCGCCGTAAGGGTCATCGTCAGACGTATACGCGCCTCCACATCGACAGCATCATCTGATCGCCCATTTCTGAATTTTAGAGGAAGTTATCCATGGCTCACAAAAAAGGCGCGGGTTCCAGCCGTAATGGGCGCGATAGCAAGTCCAAGCGGCTTGGTGTGAAGCGTTTCGGCGGCGAAATGGTGATCCCCGGTAACATTATTGTACGTCAGCGCGGTAACCGCTTCTATGCTGGCCCCGGTACGGATACTGGTCGTGATTTTACGATCTTCGCGACTCAGGAAGGTTATGTGGCCTTTGAGTTTATTCGTGGGGGTCGCCGTCAGATCGCTATCCGACCTACGCCGTCACAGGAAATAGTACAACCCACCGAATAACCCCTCACAGCGTAAGATTACGCTGTCGGGTTCCGTCTATATTATGTCATAAGTTCCCTATAAGACGTGACGCTAACCCTATGTGGTCCGTCACGCAATGAAAGGTTGTTATCGTGAAAGAAGGCATTCACCCAAACTGGTTCCCAGAAGCCACCGTCGTGTGTCAAGCTTGTGGAACCACCTGGACAGTTGGCTCAACAAGGCCAAAAATCGTGCTTGATGTGTGCTCGGCTTGCCATCCGTTCTATACGGGTGAGCAGCGTATCGTTGACACTGAAGGTCAGGTTGACCGCTTCATGAAGCGTTTGGAAGCACGCGATACCCGTGTAGTTGAGACAGACACAAAAGACCGTACCTCGCCAGAACTGCCGATCAGCGAACTCGGTTTGGGTCGTCAGTACACCGAACTGCTGAACGCCAACGGTATTAATACGGCTGGTGACTTTATCAACAAACTGCAAGAGGGCGGTGACGAAGGCATCCTCGAAATTCGTGGACTGGGTCGCAAGATCCTGACCGATGCCAAGAAGGCGCTTCGCGCTCGTGGTTACGAACTGCCCACGACACAAGCCTAAGTATCTGCCCGACAATATAACCAACAAGCGAGGCCGGATTTCTCCGGCCTCGTTCGTTTTATCCGCGTGCGTAGGCCACTAAATCAAAAGCCGGATCGCGCATCTGTTGTGGAGTAAGGGGCATACCGTCGCGCAGAATAAACTCAATCGCATCGAGATCCGTATCTTGCTCACAGCCTATGGCTGCCTTAAGATTGCCCCCCGCCACAAAGAACGCCACAAATTTTTTCTGCTCCGGCGTGCCATT
>JBDTVG010000164.1:0-72387 GCA_040007395.1 Chloroflexota bacterium | reverse complement strand
ACGCCCGATTTCATTGCTGCCCTAGTCGCTTTGCACCCGCAGTTAACATGAGCCATTAATAATATATAGCCGATAAGACCCACGATGGCGCTAACGAGATTCCGAATATCAAAGCGGAAACTGCCAATCGGTCGCATAATATTGGCAGTTAATGCAATGCTTTCGTCTGCCAGTGTGGATACTGAAGTTTGAAGTGCCTCCGATATGCGCCTTTTATCACGTTCTTGCCGACACCATTCGATATAATCTTTATCATTGGGATTGAACCAAGTATAGTTGACGCAACTTTATTTTCTGCTAATTTATGCCTCAAAATGCTTTAGGCGATTTTATCGTTGTAGAGTTAGCAGTTGCTCACCTTATGCATAACAGGCTATCATAGTCACCCATGATGGCAAATAGTGTTGAACATAATGACAGGCGTGATGTCAGAACGCTTTCGCACTCCGTGTTTGACATGGTACGCTGCCACCTAGTCATTTTTATGGCCTTCTGGATGGCGATCTTTGCCCCGGTGATGTGCGAGTATCATGGGGTGATGCTGCATTTCGGTCATGCGGACGATCCCACACAGTTTCATCTATCAATGCATCACGAACATAGTAATGAATATAGCAACCCTGTACCGGAACTGCCTCAAAGCCTAGTTCCGGGGCTGAAAGTCCACGAAATGGCTTCTAGCGTAACCATGCTGATGAGCCTTTTTGTCGTGGCAATGCCGAACCCTATCACAACAGCAGAGTTTGCTAAACCTTCGAATATATTTTCTGTTGATGCAAACTTACCACGTCAGCGTTTGATAGCGCCGCCCGACCAGCCACCGCGTTCTCTGTAGATCCCTGCAAACTCACCTTTATGCTCAATAACTGAATATCCGCTTACCTATCTACAACTTGTGTGGTCACAGTTGATACATGACTGCTCTAACCTTGAGGAGAAATCAATCATGCGTGAGATCATGAAACGCCTGCGGTTACTGTTGCCTATCGCCTTGATTATTGTCGCCGTCCTGTTCGCTTTCCGGATTGCGCCTGTGCAGGCTCATGAAGGCCGCGATGTTGGCCCCTACCGCGTTGAACTGGGCTGGCGCGTTGAGCCAGCCTTTGTGGGAGTTGCTAACGGGCCTGAGGTATTTATCTCGATGAAGGATGACGAGAAGAAAAAGGTCGAGGGTGCGGAGAAAACATTGAAGCTCGACGCAGTGTTCGGGGATAAGACGAAAACAGTGGCGTTGGACGCTGCCGAAGACGACCCCGGACACTATGTGGCGAGTCTCATCCCGACCCGCCCCGGTGACTATACTTTCCATCTGACGGGCAAGATCGGTGACACAGTAGTAGACGAGAAGTTCACCTCTGCCGACGGCAAATTCGGCAGTGTCGAACCCTCGTCAGATGTACTGTTTCCTGACTCAAAGATGGATGTCGCTAGCCTTCAGGCACAGATCGATGCGTTGAAGGCCGATGTTGACGCGCTAAAGGCTGCCAAGAAGTAGCCTAGCTGTATATAAGCAATTCAAAATAGGCTGGTCGGGAAGCCTGTCTGGGGCGGAGCATTTACGCTGCGCCCCCAGATAAACCAATCGACATGAATAAGAGATAAGGATCGATTGCTATGCGATGGCGAATTGTGGTGTTATTAGCGTTTACCAGCCTGATGGCTGTGGGGTTTGCTGTAGGTGATGTGGAGCACGTCTCGGCTCATGCCACGTTGATTCGTTCGAAGCCTGCCGCCAATGCTGCTTTGGCACAATCTCCGCAGGAAATCCGACTGTGGTTCAGCGAAATCGTCGAACCGAAATTCAGCAGTTTTACACTAGTGGATGCTAATGGCACGACGGTTTCTACGCCTGTGAGCCAAGCTGACCCGGCGGACGCGACTCAGCTTTTCATGCGCCCAGACAAGTTGCCGGACGGCTTGTATACGGTGGTATGGCATACCGTTTCTGCCGCCGATGGTCATTCGTTAAATGGCAATTTCCCCTTCACCATTGGCGCAGTCGGGATCGTGCAGAATGGTGTCCCCCAACCCGCCGAGCAAATTCCGCCCGATGGCACGTTCATTCGGTGGCTAAATTTGCTAGCGATGAGTCTGGCAATGGGCAGCAGCGCCTTCGTTTTGTTTGTGTGGACTCCGTCTGTCAACAGTCTGCAACCCGCCATCGAGCGCCGCATGAATCGGTTGATCCTGATCGGTTGGGTACTGTTGGGCATTGCCAGCGCATTGGCACTACTGCTGCAAGTGTCGCTAGCAGTGCAGGTCAGCCTCTTGAGTGCTATTACGCATCCCGCACTTGGACAGGTGATCACGGAAACGCGCTACGGCACCTTATGGTCGATCCGCATGGCGCTGTGGCTAATCTTCGGAGTTGAGCTTTATCTGGCGGCGGCACGCCATGATCGCCGCTTCTATTGGATCGCACTCATATTCGGTGGTGGCATCCTATTGACAAATAGTCTGTACAGCCATGCCAGCGCGGCGCAAGATAGCACCGCTGCGGTCTTGAACGACTGGCTGCATCTGTTGATGACGGCACTATGGATCGGCGGCTTGTTCCAGTTTATCAATGTGATCCAGCCTGTGCGGAAGACGATGAAGGGATCGACAGCCACGATCAGTACGCTTGTTAGCCACTTTTCCAATTACGCTCGTGTTGCAGTTGCTGCGCTATTTATCACCGGGCTTTATTCCGCATGGCTGCAAGTTGGCTCGATAGACGCACTTTTCACGACGCTATACGGCAAAGTGCTGTTGGTAAAATTAGTGCTGATTGTGCCACTACTGGCGCTAGCCGCGATCAACCTCGTATTAACTTATCGGGGTCTGGAATCCGGTCAAGCCATTTGGGTCGGACGGTTGCGTGGGCTGGTCAGTGCCGAGATCGTGCTGACCGTGGGTATATTAGTTGCCGTTGGCGCGATGACATCGCTCGAACCCTCACGGGATGCCTTGGCGCAACAAGTCTCAGTCCCGCCGCCTGCACCTATCGTGGCAAGCCAAACTGCCGATGACCTGAATATTCAATTGGCAATTTCGCCGGGTTGGATCGGAGAAAATACCTTTACCGTCACACTCACGGATCAGCAAGGTAATCCGGTCAAGGATGCGTCATTGCTGCGTTTGAAGTTTGACGACCAGACCCAAACGCTGGGGCAAAGTGAACTACGCATCCAACATGGCGACAAAGGGGTCTATACCGTACAAGGATCAAACTTGAGTCTACCGGGGGATTGGCGACTCCGTCTAACGGTGCAGCGTCCGGGGAAATACGACGAAGTGGTCGATTTCACCTCTCAAGTGAGTGCCGCGCCAACCACCCCACCTAGCGAGTTGAATGCACCGATCCCGCTTCGCCTGCCTGCGCTCCTGTTGACCGGGCTAGTGGCACTCGGTGTGGGCGGATTTTTCGCCAGTCGCAGCCGTTTCTTGAGTGGCGCTGGGCTGCTGTCACGAGGGTTAGCAGGGGTTGGCCTTGTGTTCCTGACGAGCACCGCCATTACCTTTGCCAACGAAAATTCGGTACGGCAGACGCAAGCCGCCGGGAGTAGTACCGCTACGGCCTGCGCCGGAGTACAAGTTGCCAGCACGGGGGTCATTATTCCAGTAGAAGGCTCCAGCACGACCTCATCGATTCGGATAGCCAAGCCTACCGATGGCGATACGATTAAGGGCAACCAGATCAATATTCAGGTCGCAACCACCAATTTAGCCATTGATCAGCAGCAGCACCTACATACCTATCTCGACGGGAAGTTGGCTTCAATGGACTATGCGACAAGTTTGAGTCTGAATAACGTCGCGCCGGGGATACACGATATTTGCGTGGTCGTTGGCGACTCTGCCCATACCGATACGCCGCTACGCGATGGGATTCATGTCGTAGTTGAAGCACCCTGAGACAGGATTGCGGATGAAAAAACCAATGACGAACCAATCCCGCTTGTTCTTTATGCTGCTCTTGGCGAGTAGTTGCCTGTTGATAGGGAGCTTATTTGCGACGACTCCAGCCTTCGCGCACGTTTTCCTGAAATCGTCGCAGCCCGCTGAAGATCAGGTTGTGATGCCCGCCCCGACTCAAGTGATCCTTGTTTTCAGCGGCGATCTTCAGCCAACCGGGAACAATATCACCGTGACAGATGCAGCAGGCGTTCGTGTCGATAAAGGTGATACTTCCAGCCGCAATCTAACAACCCTCAATATTTCGCTCAAAGTGTTGCCATCGGGCGTATATACCGTCAACTACAGCGCGGCTTCTGCTGCCGATGGACATGTCACCGAAGGTAGTTATCGCTTTGCGGTAGGCGCGATCACGCTGACCCCAGAAATCGCGGGTCGCGCTTGTGCGTCCCTCCCCACACTGACTGCTCAAAATCAGGCTGCATCAGTGCGGATTGTATCCCCGTCGGATAACAGCACCGTGACAACAACACTGGATTATGTGTTGGCGACACGCGGCTTTACGCTAGGATCGAATGGCAACTACGCGCAGCTTTGGCTTGACGGTCAACGAGCGGCGCGTGTGGAAAGCGACGGCGGTCACAGTATCGAACTGGCGAACGGCATTCACGATCTATGCGTAGCGCTCGTAGATGGCTCCACGCAGCAGGAGGTCGGAGCACGAGCCGGGATACGTCTAGTAGTACGTAAGGCAGCATCGCAAGGTAATGATACTGCCTTACGGGTAATCCTTGTGATGGTTAGCGCAGTTGTGGGGCTACTCATCATCGTGTGGTGGTGGCGACGACGACTCAAAGCATTACGCTGAACGATGCAGTTGCAGCCATTGCAGACCGATAATCGTTTTGGCATCAACGATCTCTCCAGTCGCGATCTTTTGTAATGCATCGTCCACCTTGAGGAGCACGGCACGGATGTCTTCGCCTTCGCTTTCGAGTCCGCCGCCCCGTGCTGTTTTGTTGGTGGGGTTAACGCTGGCGTAATACAGATGAATGCGCTCGGATGTGCCGCCGGGACTTACGAAGAAAGTGCTGATATGGCTCAAAGCGTTGACTTCGTAGCCGAGTTCTTCTTGGAGTTCGCGCTGCATCGCTTTCTGGGGATCTTCGCCTGCTTCGATGATCCCTGCCGGGGCTTCGACCAACCAGCCCAATCCTTTTTCATAAGCCGAAAAGCGGAACTGCTCAACCATCGCTACCGTGTCGGTCTTTCGATCATGGATAATTGCAGCGACACTATCGCCTCGGTTCAGGTTAAGCCGTACCAACTCGTTACTCATCGTGCCATTGAAGCGTTCGTGACGCAAATGAACTTCTTCGATGCGAAAAATGAATTTATCAAAGACCAGTTTTTTACTCAGAATCTCGACGCGCTTCTGCATCTCTGGTTCCTTTTTGGTCAGATGAAGGTATTCTCACGACTATACCATCAGACCCGTATCACCGATAGCGGCGTTTTGGACACAGAAATAACTGACTTATAATGACCACTAACGCGCTGGATAAGATAAATCAGACACATTTGGAAATACAAAATGCCCAAAACCATTCAGGTATTCCGAGCCAGATATAGATGTGGTGAAGGACACAATGGTCAAAAATTCCTTCACAGAAATTCCGAATAGAGTCCGTTCAAGATAAAGACACTAGCGCACTATAGCGCCACTTCATTAATTTCAGCGGCGCTGAAATAGCACGAAATTTAGCTTTTTGGAAATTCCTGACTAAACCATTCCCAAGTATGGCGCAGCCCATCTTCTAATTTCACGACAGGCTCCCACTTCAACACCTGTCGGGCTTTGGTAATGGTCGAATAGTTTTTCTGAATATCCCCCTGTCGCGATGCGCCATGTTCGAGCGTGACTGTACTCTGCACCGTTTTTTGCACCAGTGAAGCCAGTTCAAGGATCGTCGTTTCCACGCCTGCCGAAATTTGAAAGATCTCGCCACTCACCTTGCTTTCCAACGCCAGCACAATCGCCCGACACAAGTCGCCTACATAGATAAAATCGCGGGACTGCTGACCGTCGCCATCGATGGTGATCTTGCCCTTCGTCGAAATGTCGGTGAAGAACTTCGCGACGACGCTGCCTTTATGCCCAGAGAATGGCCCGTAGACATTGCCGAAGCGCAGCGCTATCGTCCTTACACCCCATGAACCGTGATACGCCAGACAGTAGCCCTCACCGGCTAATTTGCTGGCTCCATACGGAGAAATGGGTAGAGCCGCTTTGTCTTCGTTAGCGGGCGGTGCCTGACGACCTAGCGGTGCATTCGACGAAGCGAAGACCATCCTCAGCGGCTCTCTTTTCGACTGATTGTATTTTGCCGCACTATCTATTGCCTCTTGTTCAAGCATCGCAAGGCGACAAGCTTCTAGTACGTTAAGAGTCCCCAGTACATTCACTTCGCAATCACGTTTAGGATTAAGCAGCGATGCAGGTACGCCTGTTTGGGCAGCCAGATGCACGACTCCATCGTGACCTGCGACCACACGATTTACCAGATCCACATCGAGAATGTCACCCTCGACAAAATCCACCGTTGTGTCGCGCAGATTCTTCGACGATCCAGTGCTCAGATTATCTAGCACGGTTACATGGTAGCCACGTTGCAGAAGTAACGGAATCAGGTTCGTCCCGATGAAGCCTGCACCACCTGTCACCAGAATACGTTTCTGTCTCGACATTTGTGAACCCCTTTTGGTTTTGGATTATGCTAGATCAAGGGTAAAAAAAAGGCACGAGGCAATCAAAGATAGGATATCTGCAAAGAAAGTCAAAGCGAACTATAGCATGAAAGTCAATAGAGTGGCTCTGGTGATTAGCCACAAGTGAAGCAAGGCTTGAGAAGTTCTGTCTAACTCAACGGCAGAACCAAGATAAGCATAACCCAAAGCGCGGCATTACCAACGGACGAGTTAAGCGAAGCAGCTCGCGGCGATGTGGAACCCTTGTTGAGACAACTGCCGGATAAACGGTTGAGAGTAGTCGGAGTCCTGATGGTGTTAGGTATCTTGGGAGGATACTCACCGCTGATAACGTAGATGGCGCGAGGAGTACGCGGCGGATGTACCGATTTGTGTGGAATGGTCGGTTGAGTTATCAGACGTTGCAAAGTGGTTTATACGGGATAGGACAAGCGAGAGTTGCACGGTACATCTTGGGATTTCAAGCGGGCGACGGAACTACTTACAGCGAGTCCGTAAGATAAAATTTATTTACAGGCAGTAACCATAGTTACTGTGCTAAAACTCCCGCATAACGAACAGACTTGCTAAAATTCATCACCGCGCAGAAGTTGCCAAGGAGAGGCGGACATGGTTTGGACTACAATAACGGCGGTCGTCGAATTCCTCGCTCCAGCGCAGAATAGCTACAAAAATAGCTTGCATGTCAAGTCATTTACACTGTAGTCGGTTTTCACTGCGCCGAATTCTACAAATAGCTCCATTTTCTATCAGCCTGAACTATCCCCTATTCCCGCCTGCACGACCAGCATCCCAAAATAGGTGCCTTTATAATTTGTAGCAATATGGGTAGCCATCACTCTGAAATTGAATCGCCTCATTGTCTTGGGCCGTAAAAGTGACGAGCCAAAATTTGTACAGGTTGCCCCACATTCATACTTGTGGGCGCGAAGGGACTTGAACCCCTGACCCCACGGATGTGAACCGTGTGCTCTAACCAACTGAGCTACGCGCCCGAAAATGATGAAAAAAGTATACCATTGGTCTCCCAACCTGACAAGGTTGGAAAAAGTGTATCCGTGTGCAAAAACCGACCTGATCTATCCATTTTTGTCCCAATGATAGAGCCTCTTAAACACCACCTCTTCCAAAGACGTACCCCAATTTGCCACCTTAACAAAGATTTCAAGTTTACTTTATGTTTATGATAACTCACCTTACGCAGCGAGTTGAATGGGCTGGAGATAACGCAAGGTATCAAAAGCCGAATGCAGTGCAGCAACCTACAGTTTGGTTTTAAGGGCAAAGGGGTTGAGAGGAGTGGCTTTACGTCACCATTCGAGCTTGATGTAAGCACACAAGGCGGCAAACAGATGGTTCGACTGGGTAATGACGGTTTGAGTAGGTGACTTTTCTAAGGAAGCATTCTGTTTGAGGGATTTATGGTAGGGTTCCACGTTCCATCGTTTACGATACAGAGTGGTCATCTGGTCGGCGGACCTTTGAGATGAGGGTTTTTGCCTCTACAGCTCTTCCTCCTTGACACTCCCCTCTATAAAGTCTCGTAGCGTTTGCTGTGTGGATGGAGCATTGTATATTGGCTGTACAAAACGTTTACGACTCAAGTGATCCGTGTTATTCTTGAGTGAGGGGAGATATGCTCACTCGACCCCGACCCTACACTCTATTAATCCAACTGAGTCCGGAGATCTACGCGCATGATCAAACCTGTGACGACTGTGACGGTTGTTCCAAACTTGCCAACAAGCCTTGAACGGCTCCACGAATTAGCTTATAACCTGCGTTGGTCGTGGGATCATGAAACCATCGCACTATTTCGTCGCTTAGATCGTGAACTGTGGGAACACACGGGCCGCAACCCAGTCTGGATGCTGGGGCTGGTCAGTCAGCAGCAGATCAATAATGCCGCTGCTGATGAATCGTTTATGGCTCATCTTGATCGGGTTTGCGAAACCTTTGACCGCTATATGCAAAATACCACAACAACATGGTATGCCAAACACTACGGCGTGCCGCCTGCCAAACCCTACATTGCTTATTTTTCAGCCGAGTTCGGGCTGACAGAATGCTTACGTAATTACTCTGGTGGTTTGGGAGTGCTTTCTGGCGACCACCTTAAAAGCGCCTCTGATCTAGGATTGCCGTTGGTGGGAGTAGGTCTCCTGTATCAGGAAGGTTACTTTTCTCAGTATCTTAGCGCCGACGGCTACCAACAAGAAGCCTATCCAGTCAACGATTATGCCAACCAGCCCGTCACGCGCATGGTTGATGACGAAAATAAGCCAATATTGGTTAATGTTCCAATGGCAAACCGAACGGTCTACGCGCAGGTCTGGCGGGCACAAGTTGGACGAGTGCCGCTGTACCTGCTCGACACCAATATCCCGAACAACGCCTTGCCCGAAGATCGCGATCTAACGGATCGACTGTACGGCGGAGATCGCCGCCAGCGTATCCGTCAGGAAATTCTGCTTGGTATTGGCGGTATACAGGCGCTCAGTCTCTTGGGCATTGAACCCACCGTTTGCCACATGAACGAAGGCCATAGTGCCTTTATGGGTCTTGAACGGATTCGCCGGATGATGGTGGCTAATCCTACCCTGAAGTTTCAGGAAGCGTTGACGATTTGTAAGGTCGGCAATATTTTTACCACCCATACCCCGGTTGCCGCTGGTCTGGAACGTTTTGGCTTCGACCTGATCGATGAGCATTTTGCCTATTTGTGGAGTGCCTTTGGCCTAACCCGCGATCAGTTTATCGATCTGGGTCGGGAGAATATGGGTTCCTATGAACTGTACAGCATGGCGGTGCTGGCGATCAACCTGTCGAGTGCGGCGAACGGTGTGGCGCGGTTGCACGGTGAAGTGAGCCGCGAGATGTGGCAGTGGATGTATCAGGGCTTGCCAATTGACGAAGTACCGATAGGCCATGTTACCAACGGTATTCATGTCGAAACTTGGACAAGCCGCGAGATGGGATCGCTGTTTGATCGCTATCTCGATCCGTCGTGGCGCGAAGATCCCTCTAATGAAGCGACTTGGGCTGAGATTGACAAGATCCCCGATGCCGAATTGTGGCGTACCCATGAACGCCGCCGTGAACGGTTGGTCGCGTTTGCCCGCCAACGCTTGCGTAAACAGCTTGAAGCCCGTGGTTCATCACAATCTTCCGTAGAGAATGCCGAGGAAGTTCTAAATCCCGATGCGCTGACAATTGGGTTTGCTCGTCGTTTTGCCACCTACAAGCGGGCGACTTTATTTATGACAGACCGCGCACGGCTTTCGCGGCTGCTGAACAACCCGGATCGCCCCATGCAGTTGATCTTCGCGGGGAAGGCTCACCCGCATGACCTTCCGGGTAAGGAATTTATCCGCGAAATTGTCAATCTGGCACGTCTGCCGGAATTCCGCCACCGCATTGTCTTTCTCGAAAATTACGACATGGCGATTGCGCGGGCCATGACCCAGGGAGTCGATGTCTGGCTCAACAACCCACGCCGCCCCAAAGAAGCTAGCGGCACTAGCGGTATGAAAGTGATCTACAACGGAGGGTTGAACGCCAGTACACTCGATGGCTGGTGGGATGAAGGCTATGCGCCCTCGCTGGGCTGGGCTATCGGCAATGGTGAAGAATATCCAGAAAGTCAAGAGGAGCTTCAGGATACGATTGAAGCTCAGGAATTATATAACCTGTTTGAGCAGGATATTGTTCCCTTGTTTTATGAACGGACTCGCGATGGACTGCCGCGTGAATGGATCGCCCGTGTCAAAACCAGCATTCGCAAGCTGGCTCCTTTTTTCAACACGACCCGTATGGTCATGGAATACAACGACACATATTATATGCCTGCCCGCCAGCGCTTTGAGCGGCTTTCTGTGCCAGATCTAACGCAGGGTATCGAGTTCAATACGTGGCAGCAGAATCTTATCGAGGTGTGGCCCCAAGTCAAAGTTGTCAAGGTGCAAACTACAGGTGACGAACTGAAGATCGGCAGTGAACAGGAAGTCCAAGCGTGGGTCGATCTGGGAACACTTACACCGGATGATGTCACGGTACAGCTTTATCATGGTACGCTTAACACACGCGGCGAGATCGTGACAGGCAATACCATCGATATGAAGCCTATCTCTTCAAAAACTGGTGCGCCGCAAAACGGGGCCAATGTGTACGAATTTGCTGCCAATGTTGCTTATGGTTCAACTGGGCAGCATGGGATCTCGGTGCGTGTCTTGCCGCACCACACCGATCTTCCATCTCCCTTCCAACGTAATTTAATTCGCTGGGCAGAATAGCTCACTAATTCGTGTACCGGAGCAAGATCAGGTGGATGGCATTGCCGCCTTTGAACGGAATACAATCGACCTAATCTCGCTCCTCGCCCGCTGCTTACCCGGTCTGCGGCACTGGCGCGAAGAGGGTCTAGTCATTACGCTAGCTGGCTGGTCGGCGGCAGTACAATTCAATGGTGTACTGGTGCTCGACCAGCAAATAATTACACCGCAACGCCTTGCTGCGCTCGAAACTATCTTTGCCGAGGAAGCGCTGCCCTTCGGTATCGAAATATGTTGCCGCACGCCAATTCCCACCTGTGATTCCACTTTGCGTGACTGCGGATACAGCCTGACGCTTTCTGAGCCGATCATGATCTGTCGTGGCGCGTTGACTGTCCCACCTCTCAATCCTGCTGTACAGATTAAGGCGATTAATGGGTTAGCGGATCGTGAACACTATAAACGGATCATGGTTGAGTCGTTCAATATCTCAGCGGGGGTTTCACAGGAAATCTTCGACGTAATGCTAAGTCTTACTGAGAGCCAGCAGTACATTGCATGGCTGCATGATGAACCTGTCGGGACGGGAATGCTGTTCAATCTGTCTGGTACGGCCTCGATCTACAATGTCGCTACCCTGCCGAATGCAAGACGGCAGGGTGTGGCAACAGCAATGATGGCGACTTTGCACGCGCAGGCACTCGCCAGCGGCAACGAAGGTACAGTGCTGGTCGTTCAGTCGGATGCAGGGCTGGCATTGTATAAAAGGCTTGGCTACCAACAGGAAGGCTATCACTGCATCTACGAGCGATCCATTCAGCCACCGACTCCAGCGGATACCCCCGCCATATAGCCGCTAGCCCACGCCCACTGGAAGTTATAACCGCCGATACGCCCATCGACATCGCATACTTCGCCACACAAATATAGACCGGGACACAGCCGTGATTGCATAGTATCGAGGTGTATTTCCGCCAGCGGAATTCCGCCCGCCGTCACTTCGGCATAGTTGTAACCGCGATTATCGGCAATTGGCAGCGCTAATTGTGTAACGGTACGTGCCAGCGTTTTACGCTGTTCCCGTGTCAGCCGATCCCCATCAAGGGCGGGATTCACGCCGCCTTGAGTACACACTGCCCTCACCAGACGTTCTGGCAGGTGTTTGCCCAAATACTTTAGGATCGTCATTTTGCCGAGCGTCAGCAATTCAGCTTCAAGCGATTCAGTAGTCTTTTCGGGCAGCCAATTAATGCTGAGGGTAGCGGCGGGATCATCGAATTTGGCATCGATGTAATAGCGGCTGATGTCCAGCACAGACGGCCCCGACAGCCCAAAATGCGTACACAACGTGGAGTCGGTGAACGACACCAGTTTTTTGCCAGTGGACGAATGCACGGTCAATGTCGTAGGAACGGTTAACCCACTCAAAGCGCAGATAAAATGATCTTTCGGTAGCGTCAGGGGAACCAACGCGGGGAAGATACGCTCTGTGATATGGTGTCCCAGAGATCGAGCGATCTCATAGCCGTGTCCGTCGGAGCCAGTTTTGGGGAGGCTTTTACCGCCTGTCGCGAGGATAACCTTCTCCGCATCCATCTGTCCCCATAGCCCGTACAGACGAAAGCCCCCGTCGATCTTCACAACACTATCCACGCGGCAAGGATGCTTAATTGTGACTCTGGCGCGATCTGCCGCCGTAAGCAGTGCATTCAATATCGTTTGAGCGCTGTCAGTGGTTGGGAAAAGTTTGCCCGTTTCCTCGCGTTTGAGTTCGACTCCCAGTTCACGAAAAAACTGCACGGTCTGGGGGACATCAAAGCGCTGAATGACTTTCTTGATCGCGTTGCGCGACGAACCCGCGTAGGCTCGCGCCTCGACTTCATCATGCGTCACGTTGCAGCGTCCGCCGCCCGCCACAAGGATCTTCGCCCCAAGTTTGGCAGCCCCATCTAACAAAACAACGCCGCGATCTGGGTTGGTGCGTCCAGCCCAGATCCCAGCCATCAAGCCCGCCGCGCCTGCGCCGATGATCGCAATATCTGTGTGTTCAACCATGCCGACACTACTTTATGCAGAGTGATGTCCGGCAGGTTAGTTCACCGGGCAATCTATTGTTTAGTTTAGAAGTAGTGTATCTCGGAATTTTCGTCGTGCTTGGTTTTGTCTTTATGATATTCGTTGAACAGATCATCAAGGCCGTCGTGTTTCCAGTTGTGTTGATCGCCAAACTCATGCCAATGTTGAGCATAAGACCAGCGCCGGAGAAACATCATGACACCAAAAAACATAAGCGCTGGCACGATAAAGAACAACGGCCATGCAAAGAACCACAGTCGGTGCATTCCGCCCGAAAACACCATCGCCAGCACAAAGAAAACGAACAGCCATACCCAAGCCCGACCCCGTGATCTCCCGCGCCAACCGTACATATTGTAGCTCCTTTAGCTTCGTATACTACACATATACGTAGATCATAACGCGAAGGTAGCACATGGGGGAAGTTCTAATATATTTCCTATAATTTGCTGGGTGGCTTGCCGGGATCATGCTGGCTGACTAAACTTCATGGTACATCATCCTATTATTGAGGTCCGCCATGCTTTTTCGACGACTCATAACCATTATTCTACTATTTGCCATTTTACCGTTCTTGCAAAATTCATTGGCGCAAGCAGCCGCCCCGGATGTGTTTGTCCAGCAGATCAAGCTCACTGGCAATGATACAGTGGCGAATGACTACTTCGGTACCCTTATCTCGCTGAGTGGGACAACAGCAGTGATCGGAGCCTATGGCAAAAATAGCCAAACGGGCGCAGCCTATGTATTCACCTTCACGGGCGGTGTATGGAGTCAACAGGCCAAGCTAACCGCTGATGATGGCGCGGTAGGTGACAAATTCGGTACAGCAGTTTCCGCCGATGGCGATACCGTAGTTATTGGAGCGTATGCCAAAGGCGGCAATACTGGAGCCGCCTATGTATTTGTTCGTAACGGCACTACGTGGACACAACAACAAAAGATCACGGGCAGCGATACGATTACTAGCGATTATTTCGGAACCTCGGTAGCGATCAACAGCAACACCATCGTTATCGGTGCGCCGGGGAAGAGTTTGGGAACGGGCGCAGCGTATGTTTTTACGCGCAGTGGCAGCGTATGGTCGCAGCAGCAAAAGCTCACGGCAACGGGCGGCACTTTTACCAACGGTTTCGGCATCGAAGTGGCGTTAAGTGGCGACGTAACAATAATCACCGCGCCCGGAAAATCCAGCAATACGGGCGCGGCCTATATCTTTACCCGCAGCGGAGTAACATGGACTGAGCAAGATCCGCCGCTGACTGCCAGCGATGGCGCAGCCGGTGACTATTTCGGCACATCGGCGGCACTTGATGGCACAACGGCTGTTATCGGGGCATATCGCGCCAACAACTTTATTGGCGCGGCCTACGTCTATGTCAATAATGGCGGTACATGGGGTCAGCAGCAAAAGTTGACCGCCAACGATAGTACCGGACATGATGAATTTGGCTTCCCTGTCTCGATCAGCGGCGATACCCTAATTGCGGGAGCCAGCGAAAATAATCTACTTGGCGCGGTCTACATCTTTAGACGCAGCGGCAGTACTTGGACACAGCAGCAAAAGCTCATCGGCAATGATACTGTTTCCGGCAATGAGTTTGGCGTTTCTGCCGCGCTGGATGGGTCAAATGCTGTGGTGGGCGACTGGTTCCACAACAGCAACGCCGGAGCCGCTTATGTGTTCACGCTTGGCACAGGTGCGCCTGTCATCACCAGCCCGAACCATGCAACTTTCAAAGTAGGTAGTGTGAATAGCTTCACCGTCACTGCGAACGGTTTGCCTGCGCCAACTTTCAGCGCAACAGGCTTACCCACATGGGCGACCTTGAACGCGACCACCGGAGTTCTGAGCGGCATACCGCCTAGCATCATCGGATCGCCGTTCGCGATCACGATTACTGCGTCTAATGGGGTGCTGCCCAACGCCACCCAGAATTTTACATTGACGGTTGGCGCGGGTACTGCCGATACGGTTGGGATTTTCCGACCCTCGGCATCCACGTTTTATCTGCGTAACGCCAATACGACTGGCCCCGCCGACATCTCGACTGCGTTCGGAACGGCGACTGATCTGCCAGTCGTCGGTGATTGGAACGGCGATGGCATCGATACAGTCGGCTTTTATCGCCCCAGCACTGGACAGTTCTTTCTCAGAGATTCTAACTCTGCTGGCGCACCAACCGTCTACAGCTTTGTACTTGGTGCACCGGGTGATCTGCCGATGGTGGGCGATTGGAATAGCAACGGCAAAGATGGCGTAGGCGTATTCCGTCCTTCGAACGGCTTGATCTACCTCAAGAACAATTTGACCACAGGCTTTGCCGATTTCCAGATGGTGCTGGGTGTTCCCGGCGATGTGCCTGTGGCAGGCGACTGGAATGGCGATGGCAAAGATAGTCCCGGTGTATATCGGCCTTCGCTCACCAAGTTCTTCTTGAGCAATCAAGTGTGCAATTGTAGTGTCTTTGCCGATTATTCAGCCGCACTGGGGATTGCAGGCGACACCCCCTTTGCAGGTGACTGGAACGGCGACGGGATTACAGGGATCGGCGTATTCCGGCCTTCCAATGGACTAATCTATCTCAAGAACACGCCAACCAGTGGCTTTGCCGATCTTAGCCTTGTCTATGGGGTTCCGAACGATAAGCCCATTGCTGGACATTGGGCTACGTCCGCCACGATCCCAAGTTCAACGGCGAATCCGATTACACCCAAAATCGCGCCCACCTTTGTACCCTGATAGGAACGACATTCTTGTAGGGGCAGGATAAACTGCCCCTCACGCTTAAATTGATGTAGGTTATTCAGTGCCGCCACATTCGCGTAATAGTGAGGTGGCGGTCTGCTGTCTGGCTTCCAACGCAAAAGTCATAGCAGTTTTGCCATCGGCAGCTTTGGCATTAATCTCAGCGCCGTGTGCTAGCAATAGTTCGATCATGGCAAGCTGACCATTTTGGGCGGCGGCGTGGAGTGGTGTGAAATCACCTGCTTGTTTGGCGTTGACTTCTGCCCCGTGTGCTAGCAACGTTTTGGCAATGTCAAGCTGTTGAGAGGCGGTAGCGGAATGGAGTGGCATCACATGCTGGTCGTTATGCGAGGCGATATTCACCTCTGCGCCTTGCGCTAGCAGCAGTTCAACGACTTCCAGATGTTCGAAGAATGCGGCTAGGCCAAGCGCGGTAAAACCATCTGCGGCGAAAGCATTCAACAGATCGGATTGACTATTCAGCAGTTCAGCGACCCGATCCACATTGCCTACGGCGGCTGCCTCAAACAGATCAAGCGGTGCGCCGCGTGACAACAGTACATCCACGATTTCCGGTTTGCCGTAATAAAGACCCAGCAAGACAGCCGATACCCCAATATCAGCTTTGGCATTGACCAGCGCGGGGTAGGTAGTGAGCAGGGAATCTACGCGGGTTTTGTCACCGGCTTTGATCGCCTTGAAGAATTCTTGAGACATATCCATCAGCAATACTCCTTACACAATCCAATGCAGAAGGAACAGGCGTTCTAGCTAAGGTGGGTAGTATAGCACATTTGTTTTGATACAACCTTAATTCGCGACTTAAAGCCAGATCGGTAAATCCAAGCGCAACACGTTATAATTTGCTTATTGGAATGGTAGAAAATCGGAGACTGGCGTGGCAGACTCAATCGTTTCCATAAACGACATTAGCGATAGCCGGGATGAACGTGCTCGCGTGGAAAATGGCGCACAGACACCGCAACCCATGCGTCGCCCGCCTTGGATTAAAGTCCGCGCACCAAGTGGTGCGAATTTTGAGATGGTTCGCGAAACGGTACGCAGCAAAGGGTTACATACCGTTTGCGAAGAAGCGATGTGTCCGAATTTGGGGGAATGTTGGGGTCGTGGCACAGCGACTTTCTTAATGATGGGCGATACTTGTACACGCTCGTGCGGGTTCTGTGACATCAAAACAGGCCGTCCTAGCCCGCTTGACTGGCAAGAACCGATGCGGATCGCGGAGGCTGTTCGGGCGATGAATCTGCGCCATGTCGTGATCACCAGCGTGAACCGCGACGAACGCCCCGATGGCGGCGCACCGATCTTCGCCATGGTCATTCGCCGTATCCGCAAGGTGCAGCCGGGGTGCAGCATCGAAGTGCTGATCCCCGACTTCAAGGCAAACCGGGATGCGCTCAAGATTGTGATGGACGCGCAGCCTGAGATTTTGAACCACAACGTCGAAACAGTGCCGCGCCTATTTCGCAAGGTTCAGCCGCAAGATCATTACGAATGGGCCATGACAACGCTCCGCAACGCGAAGGAACTCGATCCGTTGGTGCTGACCAAGAGTGGAATCATGCTGGGCTTGGGCGAAACGTTTGATGAAGTTGTCGAGGTCATGCGTGATCTCGCCTCGCTCAAGGTGGATATTCTAACATTAGGCCAATATCTACAACCAAGCAAAAAGCACCTGCCGATTGATCGCTATTATGAGCCGCAAGAGTTCGACGATCTCAAGCGAATTGGCCTCGAACTGGGCTTCAAGTGGGTCGAAAGTGGACCGCTAGTACGGAGTTCGTATCATGCTGAACAGCAGGTGCGCGAACTGTCCAATCTGAACTATATTCACATGCGGACTGAGGCTCATTAAATTTTCGTGAAGATTGCCGTCTGGCGGGAAAAAAGGCTTTACAGCCCCCGCCGGAAGACATATGGAGCTTCACCGAAAATAGGAGATATTTTTGAATCATCTCTCAAAGTTAGCAGGGATATGTATAGTTCTAGTCGCTTATCTTGTCACAGGCAGTCGTGTCCCACTACCTGACACGCAGACTCAGTCTGTAGTGGTGGTTTCTCCCGACACAACGGCATCAGCGACAGCAGAGCCAATTTCATCCTCCACTCCAAACATGCTCCCAACGGAAACCTTGATGCCGACACTCACTCCGAGTGTAACGCCAGTCTTGACTCTTGTGGCTGGAAATGGTTCACTTGTACCTCAATCAAAATACTGTCTCGAATATTTGGGGCTGTCCGATACAACTGCTACGCTGTACCAGTTTGATGTGTTGGGCAGCGGCGCTGAATCGCTTCGCAGGTTAACAGGGATACCGAGTCTTGATGTTGCACTCCCTTCCCCGGATGGGCGGTACACCGCCTATACCACCGATACCGACGGAAACAGCCATGCGACTCTCTTTGTCCGAGATTTTATCGGTGATAACACCCGTTTTATTGTTGATGCGCGTAATGCAAGTGCTGCATGGTCGCCCAATGGACAGCAACTAGCTTATTTATGGCAGATCCAACTTGGCAAGGATCACTATGATACATTTCTTGCGATCTCAAACGCGGACGGAAGCGCAGAACGAATTTCGCACGTATCGCTGCCCATTGCTCAGTATGAAGCTGCCTATATAGATCGCTGGTCGCCAGATGGAAAGTATATCACGCTGGGGTTTGGCTATACTTATCTGTCGCAGATCCGTCTGATTCGGGTATCGGATTTTGCTAATATGGCTCTGGAAATGAGCAGTCCAATCGGATGGAGGCCGGATAGTCAGCAAATAGCGTTTCAGAGCAACTTAAAAATTGTACTCGCTACCCCTGAAGGCGAATACATTCAATCGTTTCAGTTACAACAAGATGATTTTCCCTGGAAAATAAGCTGGTCGCCCGGACAAAAATATCTGGCGGCGACGAATCTGAAAAAGGCAGAGATTCTGAATCCTTCTACAGGAAAAGCGACTTCATTGCAATTTGATGAGTTTTTATCGAATTGGTGGTCAGCCGATGGAAATGCATGGATGTACTTCGAACCAGATGCCGGATCTTTAGCTCGACTAATGCGCTTTGATGTGGCGACTGAATCCTCCTTAGCAATAATAACAAATATTCCAGCCCCCCGCTCAGAAACTTACGATAATCCGCTGAAGCGTTCGATAACAGGACGGATAGCGGTTGCAGTACCGGACGGCTTTATATTGTCTGATGAAAATGTAGGTCAGCAAACTTTCGTCAAAAATCATGCTAAGCAAGTTACTTTTGGAGCCAATTATTTTTCTTGGAGTCCCGATGGCACATACTTTGTCGCGGCGGATGAACACAACCTCTTCTGGACAAAGCAGGATGGATCTCAGGTACAGGTTGACACCCATGAGGAGGGGGCTATTGTTCTGCCCACAAATGATTCCGATCCTTACGCCTACTGGAGTAAGGCAGCCATTTGGCTAGCCAACCATCAACTCGCCTATATCGTCTTAACTGAGCATGACTATGTGTTATATGTATTAAATCTGGAGACAGGGGTTAGCACCCCGATCATGCACGCGATGATCACTCCCCAACCCGATTCGGCATATCCATGGGTATTAGATCTGTCACCTAATCACCGGTACGGGGTACTAACTCGTGGAGACCCTGTAACTAATGATTTTATTGAGCCTGTGCTGATTGATTTTGTTCAGCAGCAGGCCCTACCGCACGATCTACGTGCCTTTGCACGAGCCATTGGTTACGTAAGGTGGTCTCCAGATAACCGCTTCTTTGCCGCTGTAGGCCTCGATCAGGTGACTAGTGATCCGCTAATATTTCATACAACGGTGTATGTCTTTGATGTACTCCACGAGGATGTACGGGCAGTTGATATGAAAACCTTAGCGGCTATCGAACGGACTATTCGTTGGAAAGCATGTCAATAGGCCAAGATTGAGTAACAACAACATGTCTATTCGTATTCAAATCAGCTATTGAGTCAGTCGCATTAAATTTTCGTGAACTTCGTCTTCCGGCGGGAAAAAAGGCTTTACAGCCCCCGCCGGACGTGGTATAACAGACCCAACCTGCCGTGCGCGTGATGCCGCACCTTACGTTTTGAGCCAACACCCGTCTTTAGGGCTTCCAAGTCTGGAGAAAACGCGATAGGCCTGCGTCGGTCAAGGCGAACGCTCCAGCCAGAAGACCCACCTGCGAAAGCAGGTTCAAAACAACGCGTTCACACGGCTCGGCGGGTATTTATTCTTCCCCCACTTCTTCAAAACCCCTTCAGTTTGGGAATCACCCAAAAGTTTATCATACCAGCTATCACAGGCACTAAATTGGCTCAGGATTGGCAAGCAATCCTGCACGATTCTTGGAGCCTAAAACAGGCTATCTGATTAAGGCATCAGTGGCACTAGCACTGCTGCTAATTGTGCCTTGCCGCTGTTACTGAGATGTACCCCATCGCCGTTTACGACTCCATTCGGATCTTTACCGAAATATAGGTTCAGTAAGGCGGCGGCTTCGGCGGAGACCGGAGCCGCGATAATGCTATCCAACGCCTGATGCGACGCTGTACCCATCACATGATTAGCGCCCATGCCAGCGAAGACAGTATTGCCGTCTACACATTGGATCTGGCGGGAAGCCAATATCCCGCCCGAACATGCTCCCATAATCTGCTGGTTAAACATAGCGACCGCAGGCGGCGTAAACCCGGAAGCGAAAGTTTGAAGGGCAAAGGGAGCCGCCGCGCCGTTGTAATAGGTCACGATGACGATTTTTGCACTGTGGGTCACGCCTAGAATTGCATGAGTCAATGTTGCCAATGCCTGCACATGCGTTCCCGCCGCCGCTGAGGGATCGCCACCCGAACTTAGATCATTGATCCAAGGGATAATCACTACATACTGGCAGCCATCCTGAAGCAGTTGTGCATATTCAACGGTATTGAAATAGGAAGGATGATTCGGCGAACTGATTCCTACTGCTGACGCGCTGCGATTGTAAACTGTCATGGTCGCGTCGCCACGCTGTCGATACTGCTGCTGGATAAAAGCGCTCACTGGGGCTAGCTGCGCCGTAAAATAACCTGTACCGGGGATCTCGAACACTGCGTCGCCATGGGCTACCGAATCGCCCACGACGGATACGCAGCGTTTAGCTGTCGGTGTGGGGGGTGCTGTGCGCGTTGGTGGGATTGCAGTATTGGTCGGCGTGAAAGTGGCAGGGATGGGCGTATCCGTCGGAGTAACGGTAGGTGTCGCAGTGGGCAGCGGTGTATTCGTCGCGGTAGCGGTAGGCGGAACAGCACTGATTACGGGAATATCCGTTGCGGGTGTCGATTGTCGTACAGCGGCAGCGACAGTCGATGGGCTAGCAGTTTGTCCGCTGACAATTTTCGCGATCAACCCATGTGAGTTCAACAGCACAATGGTGCCGATACACAGTGCCGATACCGCTATCGCCGCCAACAAAAAAGCCGCAGCCGCAATAAGCCGTAGATTATCGGGGATGTAGGGTGGCTTTGGTGAGTTCATTGACACGCTTACAACTGTGGGCCAGGAGAAAGACTCTCTTGTATAGCCTCAATCGGAAGCGTCCCACCCCGTCGCGAAGCAAGCCGTTTTGCGAGCATCCTTTGTTTCCTAAGCGAACGATCCGACGACCAAGGGGCGTAGGGAGCCATCGTAATACCGCACAACGCTAACAAAGGAATATCATAGTTTACGCGCCATCCAGCATAATCGCGCCATGCTTGATCGCGATCCGCTTTGAGCGGAACACCTTTCTCCGCTAGATAGTTACAGGCGATGTCAAATTCCAAGCGCGAAACACTAATCGGATCGGTAGGAGTCGGATTAGCGTTGTATGGAACACCAAAATAAGCGGCGATACGTTGCAGCGCGATATAGCCCGCTCGGATTGTCAACGCAGCCTGCGGATTGGGGGGAATGTCCACTGTTGACTCAGCGAGTGAGGCTGCGTCGAGTACTGCGCCTGCGGCGGTTACCCACGAACGATGTGACTGTGGAGAACGGAAAAAGGCCAGCATCGCCAGCGAAGTATGGCTTTCTTCAAGTTCAGCAAACAGGGTTTCCCATTGTTCCCAGAGTTGGGTCAGTTTGTCCAAGCGTTTCAGATTGTGAAACCGCACGAACAATTCAACCGCTGATGGGGGCGAACCTGCCCGTACTTCGAGCATCGTTACAGCGGTTTCGCGGTGTGAGAAAGCCGAATAGATCGTGGGTAAATAGGCAATCAACAGCGCTACCAAGATCAAGCCAATGGCAGCCTCCGAGAAGGACAACACTAGTGGAATGATGCCCTCTTGGCGTTCAAATCCCAACGTCAGCAATGATGACCCGCTAACGGTGAAAGCCGACTCCAGCGATTTTGAGCCGAGGGTCACGAACATTGCCATATAACCGATGAGTACCAACAGTAACCACACCGCCGGTAAAACGATCAGTGTCACAGGGGCATAGAGTGCCATCATCTGGTCACGTTCTTCGTAGGTTTTAGCGCGACGGGTGAATAAGCTAAAAACCATTCCGGAACTCTTGAATACAACCATCAACAGCCAATCATGAGCACTACGCGGTAACACAAACGTGCGAATCGCGGAATTTAATACGCTGATCACAAGCGCCGCACCCAGCAAGAAAACGAGGATACGGGCGATTAGGTCAATAATGGGAAATGGAGAGTCCACCTGACACCTACTATTCTTGTCTTTCCGGAATTTTTTGATGGAGGGCTATCGCTCCCTATATTTTATTGGATGGCAATGACAATTAGCAACTAGTGGGCTACCACACAAGTAAAGAGGTATAGCTAAAGAAGAGGAGAATGTACCATGCGGAAACAGAATGTAGTGCAACTGAGTGACAGTAAGCGGACAAGTTTTTGGAACTGACGCTGGTCGAAGCGCCGATATCAGATGAGACCGTGCGCCGCACGCCCAAAAAAACGATCTCAAGCCGTGGTTAAAACAACAAGGGTGTATTGCCAAAGTAGGCGCTGATTTTGTGTGGCGCATGGAGGATATGTTGGACTTGTACTCACAACCATATGATGAAACCTGCCCGCAAGTGTGCTTTGACGAGCGACCATGTGATCTGCGATCGCGAGTTATATACCCGTTTCAACTTATTTTGCGGGAGATCTTGATCCTGAACAGCACGCAGAGTATGACCACCAGTGGCGATATGGAGATGCTTTCCGAAACGATCAAATAGGCAACTATTGTCGTTGCTACCGTGCCGATCCTGCTAATTTATCCTTTCTTGCGGCGTTATTTCGTAAAAGGAGTATTGTATTGATTGGCAGCATTAGAGGCTAATCATCAAATCTACCGTTATTTCTCAGTAGCTTTTTTCAGGAGTAAAAATGAAACTGGCGTTTACCACACTTGCTTGCCCGAACTGGTCTCTTGAGCAGATCATTGAGGCAGCACAGCACAATGGCTATGAGGGGCTAGAAATTCGCTTACTGAACGGCAACGTTCTGCCCCCCAATTTGGACAAGGCAACCCGCAATCGCGTTCACTCTCAATGCACCGCCGCGGGATTGAAGATTATCTGTGTTGACACCTCAATCCGGATTGCGACCCAAGATCCAGAAGGGCGAACGGCTCAAATCCGTGACGGGATAGCCTATCTCGAAATGGCGGCAGAGTGGGGCGCACCGTTTATCCGTGTTTTTGGTGGTACACCGGAAGGCACGCCGAAATCGGAAGCGATAAAAGTATCCACTGAATGTCTAGCGACACTGGCAAAGCATGGAAAAGAACTAGGGGTCACGGTTCTACTGGAAACCCATGATGCTTTTTCTAGTAGTATTATGGTTATGGAAGTGCTTAATCAGGTTCCAGAAGCAGGGGCGCTGTGGGATACACTTCATCCGTATCGCGTTGGAGAGCAACCAGCTGAAACCGCAGATTGTCTCGGTGATCGGTGCTACCACGTACATATCAAAGATGGTCGCCGCAGCACTGGCGAACAATGGGATTTAGTTCTGCTTGGTGAGGGCGATGTGCCAGTTCCAAGTATGCTATCAATATTACATGCTAGGGGCTACGATGGTTGGCTTTCGGTAGAATGGGAAAAGAAATGGCATCCAGATATTGCCGAGCCTGAAATTGCCATTCCTCAACACGCCGACATTTTACGTAAGTACCTCGCTGAAATCGGCTGAAGTGAACTCGCGGTATTTATGTACAAAACTGTACACAATAGCGAATAACACATTAATGGTCGCACCTAGTGGCTGAGGATGGTCAATTATGTCCCCAGATACCCGGCACAAACACGCCCGCCAACGTCAATAGCGTTGTCACGGAAATTGCGCCTACCGCGACCCCGGCGACGACCTGTGCGCGAGTATGGCGGCGCAGTTTGAGCCGCGCCAAACCGACAATTACGACCAATGGCAGCAATACAAAAGCCACTGTCATACCATAAAGCGCCCCCGCCGTGATCACCGCCCCAGCAATACTGATCGCGTGGATACTAATTTGCCAAATGGTCGTGATGATCGCCATTAGCACTATCTGGAGCAGACTCGACAGCACAAACAATTGCATAATGGCAGATGCGCCTATCGCGTGCAGAATAAAGGTTGCCAACGCTGCCATAATCGCAGAGACAATAAAGGGGCGTAGGCGTTCCTCGCGCTGCGGCATGTGCATATCGGTGATATTCCCACGCCGCACTTGAATCAGAATATAGAGTAACGGAGCCGCTGAAACCAGCAGGATATAGATCAAGGCCCATGTTACCCCATCATAAGTCGAAGGGGCATTCCGTCCAGCAATTGGGATGGCCATAAGCGCCCAAACGACGGGCGGACTGACGACATCGGAGACGAGTTTTGCCCACCCTGAATTCAGGCTGTTGATTTCACCGTTTTGAGCAACTGGATATGTCAAGTAATGGCTCCACAAAACATCATGAGATTAAGCCAGACGCAAGAGAGGTGGAAGTCACGCGAATCAATCATTCATAGCGATCCGATCAAAATCGCGATGGCAACCAGCAGAAAGAGCAGTTTCGAAACGCGCAATATAGCGGTTACGTTCTTGTTCTCTGCGTCAAGATTTTGCAAGCGAAGCAGTGAATAGGCCATCAGAGGCCAGATCACCAGTGCCACCGCCGCCAGATACCAGTTATTCAACGCCCAAAATAGCCGAAGCAAAGGCAGGGCAACCGCGCAAATCGCCAGCATAATTTGACCGACTCGTCGGGCGGTGTTAGCGCCGAAGCGTGTCGTAATATTTTCTACGCCGTGAGCGCGATCTCCTTCTGCGTCGGGGATCGTCTTGAGGACTTCGCGGGCAAAGAAGGCTGCGAATATCACTGGGATGGTAATTAGCAGCAGAGTACTTCCGGCAGCAAAGCCACCAAATGGCAACAGTAGCGCCCCCGATAAACCGATTACAACGTGACCGAACAAAAAGCGTTTCTTAAGATCGTAGGAATACAGAAACAGCACCAGCGCAATAATCACCCCGACAGCGCCTGTCGCCGGGTTAATCGCCCACGCTAACGTGATACCGATCAGCGTATAAGCCGCATACAGCGTCCAAGCTAACCACAGCGGCACACGCCCCGCCGCCAATGGACGATCTGGGCGATTGATGCGATCAATGTCGATGTCAAGAATATCATTGATGACAAAGCCCGCGTTCGAGAGGCATAACGTCGCCAGCATCGCGCTCAGAAAGGCGACGGGATCTATCGGAGACTTGATATACCACACCGTTGCCAGATAGCCGATCCCCGCTGCCAGCGCTGAGGCGACTCCGTTGAAGATGTGCGACAACGCCAGAAGATCTAAGAACAGACTACTAGACGGCTGTTTTTGCGCGGGTGTATTTTGTACTGGGGTACTACTAGTAATGCTCACCAGAAAGCGTCCTCAACATCGTTGCTTTGATGGGCGGGAAATTAGTAATCGAAAACAAGCTGTTGAATAGGAACGGATACGGCGCGACGCGGTGTTGCAAGATACGCGCATTTCGCAGCGATGTACCGATCTCAGGCCGCCACGCCGTGTCAAAGTCTGGATAGTGCCGCGTCGAGTCAAGGAGATCGAGGGCGTGTTGTGCTGCATACAACCCAGTCATCATCGCCGGATAAATGCCGCCACCCGTAATCGCATTGATAAAACGGCCGGCATCACCTACGAACAGAACACCCTTGACTGTCCGATTTTTCCATGTCGTCCAGATCGGCAAAGGCCACGTTTGCGCAACTTGCATATCCAGATCGACTGCGAATTTCGGTGGTAAGGTTGCCTGAAATTCAGCCAGCAAATCTACCAAAGAGCGACTACCTGCCCGGAAAGTCCGGTTATCGACATAAACACCGATATTCGCATAGCCATCGGCAATGGGGAAGATCCACGCATAACCGGGCAACAGCGATTTGTTAAAGTAGAAATAGACACAGGGCGGCATGGGCTGTTTTAGTTTGGCGTAAGCCCGAATCGCTACCGCAGTATCATCGGCGGCAGTAACACGATCCGGTTGGTTGGCTGACTGTTTGTTGAGCGCCCTCGCAATCGGAGAAGCCGCACCATCAGCAGCGATGACGATCTTTGCTTCGTGTTCGACGGTTGTTTTGCCTTTGCGCTCGACCACGCCGATCACTTTCTCGCCACTCGGATCGAGTAACGGTGCCTGAACGTGCATTACCTCGAATTTTGCACCAGATTTGACCGCGTGTTGGTGCAGCGTGTTATCGAAGCTGTAACGCCGTGAGGTCATCGAAAATTGATCCTGCGATTCCTCATATGTGACCAGTGTTTGCCCTGCGGGACCCGTAATCGACAACGCCTTGATGCGTTGATATTCCAACCCTTGAATGTCTACGTTGAGTTCGCGCAGCATCGCCATCACCCGAATCGGGAGACCATCGCCGCATACTTTGTCGCGGGGGAACGACTGGCGGTCTACCAGCAGTACCGATTTTTTCCGCGAGGCGAGCACCGACGCGGCAATTGCTCCGCCCGGCCCTGACCCAACTACAATGGCATCGTACAGCATTATTGCCCCAGCATCCCTTCATACTTATTACGTGATCGCCTTTGGAATTGTCTCTTAAAATCGGGCAGATGTCGAATTTGCCAGACTGAAGGAGAGGAATTGGACTCACCGTTTGTACCTTGAAGATAGGCGGTCTTTGCGCTAAGATAAGCCGCCGACGCATTGATCGGAAAATTCGGCATGTTGGCCCCGCGGGGTATTTGGACTCTCAGAAAGGAGTAAGGCGCATCCCTCTACCGTACAAACACAGTAGCTTGTGCGCCAATTTTTATGAAGGTTTTACTCAAGGAAGACGTATACAAGCACGGTGTGGCTGGTGAAGTGGTCTCGGTAGCGGATGGCTTTGCCCGCAACTGGCTGATCCCCAAAGGGATCGCTATGCCCGCCTCAAAGGCCAACCTTGCTCAGGCTGCCAGCTTGCGCGAAGCGGCATCTCAAAATCGTTCGGTCTACAACGAAAAGGTGAATGCCGCAGCCCGCCAGATCGACGGTGTGGAATTGGTGTTTGGAGTCAAGGCTGGTAGCAATAACAAGCTGTACGGCTCGATCACCAGCCAGATGATTAAAGATGCATTGCTGGCAAAGACGGGTTTGGACATCAACCGCCGCCGTATTAGTGAGCGCACGATCCGCGAACTTGGGCGCTATGATATTGCCGTGCGTATGGGCGATGTCTCACCAATGATCAAATTGTTGGTGATGCGTGAAGACGAAGCGGCGACCTATTTGGACGCGGGACAAAGTACGGGCGAATCGGTTGAAGCCATCGAGACGGCTGAGACATCTGAACCTGTCGCAGAAATACCTGTTGAAGCCGCCGCAGACGCGCCTGCCGAAGCAGCAACTGAAGCTGAATAGGCTCAGGTAGTTACCTTGATTGGGAGCCACAAAGAACGCTATTGATGTTATCTGACGCGGAAGTGCTAGGAGATCAACTGCGAAAGGCTCGCGAAGCGCGTCACCTTTCGCTTGATCAAGCCGAAAAGCAAACACGAATCCGCGTCAAATACCTTGAAGCGCTCGAACAAGGGAACTATGTAGGTTTGCCCTCGGCGGTGCAAGCCCGGGGGTTTCTGCGTAACTATGCTCGCTTCCTCGGTTTGGATGCGGACGCAATGGTGGCAGAGTACGATCAACTGCAAAGTGGACGGCGCAGGCGGCGTGTCAAAAAAGTGCAAGTTGAAAGCGACTTGACCATGCCTTCGGCTGTGCGGCGCACGGGAACGTATCAGGCCGCCCGTTCGACAAGCGAAGTCCCCGTCGTGAGCGAACGCCCACAGCGGCGCGGATCAGTGTTGGGGACGTTAGCGATTGGCACTGTCGCGCTGGCGTTAATCTTGGGTTTGCTGTTTATTGGCTGGTTAGGTCTGCGGACCCTACTGACCGCTAACAACCCCGGCGAAACGAGCGTTAACCCGCTATCCCTTCCACCCACTCCGACTGCGGAACCGACAGTGCTGCCAACGCTGGCACATCCCAGTGCCTTACCTCCCATTGCCAGCCCGACTCCCCGATCTTCAGCGGTGGCAGGCAGTGGTGTTAACCTCAGCTTACAGATCACCGAACGGACGTGGCTGCGTGTAATCGTCGATGGGCAGGTGCAGTATGTTGGGTCGGCTGCACCGGGGACAGTGATGCAATATCAGGGTAGCACGATCCAGTTGCGGGTTGCCAATGCGGCTGGCGTACAGGCGATCCTCAATGGCAATAGCATGGGTATATTGGGAGCGCGTGGTCAAATCGTTGATCAAACCTTCACGCAGAACAGCAGTGTTCCCGCAACCCAGAATGCGCCAAAACCGTCAGCGAATTCACCGGGGGCGCTCAATGTGCCATCGACAATTACACAGACCGCCAATACGTCGCCGGGTGCGACGTTTTCGTTGACCCCCGCTTTGCGCGTAACGCTAACGCCTTCGATTTTGCCGACTCTGCCGCCAACCAGCACCTATACCACCACTTCACTGCCTAGCTCGACTCCCCTGCCCACTGCCACCCCGTCTATCACGCTCACACTAAGTTTGACACCAGTTCCTTCGCTGACCCCCACACCATCGATTACGCCCACCCCTTCGGTCACGTTTACGCCGTCTGCTACCCTCACACCTACCAATACGGCGCTGTTCCTACCGCACGATACTTCTACTCCTGAAAGTGGCGAGATCCGTCCCAAGTAATTTTCTTTACTCCGTTTAGATTATAACAGTCCCATATAATAAATCCATTTTAACTTGACTCTAACCAAAGACAAACCTATACTCAACTTATTAGCGGTGTGATGATTTAAGATAGACAAGCCATGAACATTCAATTCCTCGCGGGGCAACAGCTTGGACAATATAAACTTAACCAACTCCTAGGCGCAGGCGGGATGAGTGTAGTTTATCAGGCTTACCAAAGTAGCCTCAAGCGCAATGTTGCCATCAAAATGCTGCTGCCTGATCTAGCCGGTCAGGGGGAATATACGACACGTTTCAATCACGAAGCGCAGATCGCCGCCAAGCTACAACATCCGAATATTGTCCCAATATTCGATTATGGAATCCTGAATGATTCCAGTTACATTGTCATGCGTCTGTTAACGGGCGGCACACTGACGGAACGTATTCGGAGACAGCAGTCTAACAATCAAGGGCGTTTCATGCTCTCAGGAATTGCGGAACTGCTCAAGCAACTTGCCAGTGCGTTGGACTATGCCCATCGGCTGGGAGTCATTCACCGCGACATCAAACCGAGCAATATCATGTTCGACGAGCACGGGGCAGCTATACTCGTGGACTTCGGTATCGCAACCATTTTGGATACCAGCACTCAGGATTTGAACCACCTCGATAAATTGATGGGTACTTACGCCTTCATGGCTCCCGAAATTTGGCACGAAAAACAGATTACCCATTACGTCGATCAATATGCACTTGGCCTACTGATGTACAGTCTAATCACCGGGTTTCCCGCCTTCGATATACAGTCCAACGGACTCTCAGCGCTTATGCACAAACATCTCTACGAGATGCCGACTCCTGTGCATCAACTGTGCGAAGATTCGACTGTATTGATCTCGCAAGTGATCGAACGGGCTATCGCCAAAAGGCCAGAGGCACGCTACCCGACAGTAACCGCTTTTGCCGAAGCTTTCACCAGCGCTGTGCAGGGCATTGCCCATAAGGAAACATTTGTGTTCGACAAATTGAGAAGCCTGAAAAGAGCCGCACTGAACAACAGCCCAAAAGGCAAGACTGGTCCTCTTGATACTTTCAATGACGACACCCTTCCAGCGCGGACAAGGCCGAATGAGCCAAAGTCCGAAGATTGGTTGAATATGGCAACGCGGGTTTCTATGCCCGCTCCGCGTGTGACACGTACCTCACTTTCTGCCCCGGCGCGTGACTCAGCAAAGATCTTTATCTCCTATCGGCGGAGTGATAGTGCCGACATCACCGGGCGCATCTACGATCGGTTGGTAGCGCATTTCGGCGAAGATATTATTTTCAGAGACCTCAATTCCATGCCGCTTGGCACGAATTTTAAGAAATACATCGAGAATATTGTCCAGAAATGTGTGGTTGAACTCGTGGTCATGGGTCAACAATGGGTGAATATCACTGATGCACTCGGACAGCGACGACTCGAAAACCCCGATGATTTTGTGCGTGTAGAGATTGAAGCCGCCCTAAACGCCGATATTCCCGTGATTCCCCTGCTAGTGCAGGATACCGTAATGCCGCGTAAGGAACATCTTCCCTCGAATCTGCGCGAGTTGGTGTACTGTAATGGCGCTTCGGTTCGCGCTGACCCCGATTTTCATAATGATATGGATCGGCTTATCAAGTCGCTGGAAACATTATTGAAAGCCAATGAGCGCTACCGATAACGCCACTAAACCGAAGTACTCTGTCATGTGTGCTACTACTATAATTTAGTTTGGCAAGGTCACGATTATGTGGAGTCATTTGGTGTTACCCCATGCAGAAACATCTCTAAAAGCTGTGCCTGCGCCATTTCTACCGAAATTGTCATGTCCAGATTTCGCTCTTGCCGCATCCGCACCCCAACACCGAAGGTAGCGAAAAATCCAAAAAATGTTTGTGCAATCAGTGTGGGGTGCAAATCGGAGCGCAACGTGCCACTGAGGGTTTGTTGGGTGAAATAGTCTGTCAACAACCTAATGATTTGTTGTGGGATAAAGTCGAGCATATCACGCAGTTCAGGAATTTGATGGGACTCAAACAGCACGAGTCGCATAATATCAGGTTGCTCCGCCATACTGTGAACAATATAGTCGCTGAGCGCACGTAAATCCTGATAAAAGTCGCCAGTCAACTGCTCAGACAGCAGCGCGATCAACCCCTTCAAAGGAGAATAGCGCTCCACAACGGCAGTGAGCAGGTTTTTCTTACTGCCAAAATGTCGAAATAAAGTGACTTCGTTTACATCAGCCAACTCGGCAATGGCGCGAGTGGTGGCGGCGCTGTACCCTTTTTCGAGAAAGATCTGTAGGGCGGCTGCCAGAATGCGCTGCGCTGTGTCGTTTTCGACGCGTTGAACTTTATCGGCGCTCATCGTCTTATTACCTCCACCATTTGCCGCTGAACTTATGCTAAAAGATAACTCACCCAACGCCCCTTCTCCACTGCGAGAAGCGTTGGGTGAGTTAACCTAATGACCGTTAGGTCTTATAACCGATCTGTTTTTGTTGGGAAATCTTGTATTTTCAACGCCGCATATCAGTGCGGCGGTGACGAACACGCAAAGTGCAATCAGCCTTCAAAAAGCGCCCATTTGTCCTTGAGCAAATACCACAGGATAGCCGCTTCGATCAACAGCCCAACTACTGCGCTAACAAAACTGCCACCAATGATACTGCCTAGTGCGCTAATGATAAATGAGGCACCAATTAGATAGATACCCCATTTTTTCCATGTCCATGCGCCAACCACCCCGATAATAGCGACAATGACCGACACCACTGAGAGAATGATCGGCAGCGGCGATACGCTCGGAATATCGGCTCCTGAGACTGCTCCTGCTGCGACTGCTGCACTGAGGGCGGCTCCCGCCGTCACCAGCAAGATCAATCCCAAAATGGCGAAGAAAATGGTAGCAACTAAATACGCTGTTAAGCAGCCACCCCGCTCACGAACCGAAACACTTGTATTCATTCTAAATTTCCTTCCGAAAGGAATTGATAAACGATAAATTGGCATTATAGGCCAAAAAAATTTGCCTGCACGGTAGCAAGGGAACAGTTAGGTACAGCAGGGTGGCGTTAGTAAAGACTATTCAATTTTGAGTTAATATTGTTATATTGGTTCCAGATGAGCACTCGCCCAACTATCGTAGGCTTCGTGTAGCCGCTGCGTAATGTGCCCCGGTTTACCACTACCAATACGATGACCATCGATCTCAATTATCGGCACGACTCCTCGTCCGGCGCTGGTTAACAACGCTTCCTCCACTGAACCAATTTCGGTTTCGCGGATCGGCGTAAGTGTTATGGGGAGAATCTCAGCCGCAACCTTGAGCAGCAATCGCCGTGCGATACCCGACAGTACCCGGTTATCGTCGGCGGTATACAAGGTTCCGTTCACCACCGCGTAAAAGTTGCTGCTGGTTCCTTCCAACAATAACCCTTCGGGCGAAACCAGAATGCCCTCGTATATGCCCGTTGGAAAGCTCTCGACAGTCGCTTTACGGGCGGACATCCATGCCGTCGTCTTCGCAATGGGATTCTCGCGCGCTACATGAGCGGTGACAACCCGTGCGCCATTGGTAATTATCTCGGCGGGCACAGGGTGAAAAGGTTCCAACGAGAGGTACACATGGTCGGGCTGGGCATGGGGAATAGTCAGGCGAAAGCGCGAGTCGGTATCGCCTGAATAGCCCGATCTGCCGATCAGAGTCCGCAGCGCCGCCCGCAATGCAGAGCGATCTAGCTTGACCGCGATCCCTTCCAACTGTGCCGAACGCTCCAATCGATCAAGGTGATCGTCGAGCAATAGGGCTTTGTCGTGGTCAAAAGTGCGAGCCACCGTATAAACCCCCGATGGTTCTTTGCTAGCCGCCTCAGCCAGCGAGGTCGCTGTATAGGAAACCTCAGTCAAGCCTTGTGGGGTCAAGAGTGCAATGGGGATGCTAGGAAGCATCGTCATCGTGAATAAACCGCCAACACGACTGGCACAGGTTTGAATCCCGGTGTAACCGCCGACGGCCCACCAGTTGCCAGATACATGCTCGTTGAACTGCCCCCGTCCAAACACAGCGCGGTGTCCACCTCAAGGCCAGAAACACCCAACCATTTCGCCATGTCGCTGAAAGAAGCTACACCGGGAGACGTAACGATAATCAGGATACGCCCATGTACATCCTGCGCAATCACGGTGCGCCGATCCGGGGTGTTAATGAGGGTGCGGTCAAAGGCAGGTGCGACTTGCCCTTGCACCATCAACATTGGGAAGCCTTCGATAACCTGATCGAAACGCTCAGTATTGTTGTACGGTTCAAGATACAGCGAACGCACTTTGACAGCATTGCCGCGTACCTGAAACAACCCGCCATCATTGCGGCCTGATGACCTGCCAAACAGGTTGCTATCGGTGGAGACGAGGCCAATCGGGTTACTGGACTGATCGTAAAAATTAGCATTGACGATAGCGATGGCTCCCGGCAGCGCCAACAGCCAATCCTGAATACTCTTGGATTGCCCCGGATTATACTTGACTTTGAAGGTAACTTTTGCCGGATCGAGGCGCGTCACCAACAATCCTGCGCCCTGCCCATTGGCATTGGTCAGAAATAAGCGGCGGTAATCTATCCCGTTCGCAATAGGTGTCCAGTTTGCATCAATGGTCGGCACAATGGTCGGCGGGATCTGAGTCGGCGGGCGTGTGGTAGGGATAACGTTAGTCGCACGCGGCGGCAAGGTTGCCCCTCCCGGCGCACTGGGTGTATCAAATGAGTAAGTTGGCAGCAGCGTTCCCGGCGGGATTCTTGTCGGAAACATAACAATCGGTGTGCTGCCTTCGCCGCTGGCATCGGTGGCACACCCCGTTAGTAACAGCACAAACAAAAACAAGATCACAGCGAACAAAATACGTCGAAAAGTTCTATTGTAGAGAAGCAGGTTGGTGATCGGCATAGCCCTTGTTGTTCGCCTTTGCTAGTGATGATCCAGTAAGCTGTGAAATTAGTCTCCACGTGTTTTCCGTTTATCCAGCAGCCGTGCCGCCAACGACCCAGCAGCGGGTGCTGACTCCTCGGTACTTGACGACTCTGCCGATGGTGGTGCGGACGGTTTCGCTGCTGCCGATGGAGTCGGCGGCGGCACTACGACCTTTGGCATGGCCGGCAGCGCTTCCGGTGCTGGCGATTCAACTAAATCCCGTTCAATCCTGAAGCGATTGAAATCGCTCACCGGTTCCGCCGGAGTTGGAGTCAGTGCTGCCGGAGTCGCGGCGGCAGTCGTTGCGCGTTCCTTCGCATCCCTGAGTCGCGTGATCCGCTCCGAGGCTGCCAGTGCTGGCAGCGGACTGCGTTGCCCAATGCCAAGCCGATCTCGACCCCAGTTTACTGCTCTGCGAACATCGCTCTGCGTCAACATGATTCGCCGCACAGCAATATCCAGAGGAAGCAGCAGTATGGCGATAAGCAGCAACCAAGGCCATAACGACGTTGCCGCTAACGTTTCGCGGATCGTGTGGTCGAAGGCCAACTCTGGCTTATCGGTAATAACTCTACCGCTGGTCAGGCGTGTGAGATCGTCTAACAAGTTAATATTTGTATCACGAAGCCGATATTCTGGCGAATAGCTGAGTACCCAGCCAGCCGTTTGGGCGACGGCAATCTGCGTTCCCGGAGCGCCTGTCCCGCCAATACGTAGAAAATAGGCCCCTTCGCTCTGCGGATCAAAAGTTGCTTCGTAGCGTCCCGGTGCAACCTGTTGCAGCTTAATAGTTTGGGCTTTCAATTTTGGATCGATGACAGACGCATCAAGGTTCATACTGTTTAGCAGTCCGCCGTTGTCATCACGGGCTTCAACCACCAACACCGACTGCCCGTTGCGCTGCTCCACACGCGCATCAACGCGATTTGTGGTAGCATCAGTAATCGTATAGCGGATCACTTGACTCCAGAAGCGCCCGAATTCTGCCCAGTTCGTCCAGTTACGCCCCCAGCGAGTTGTTGCGTCGGAAGTCCACGCGACGGCGCGACCCAACCCGTACTGCCATGTTGCCAACAGCGGATCATCGAAACCGGGAGCGCGTAGAATCACTGTCGCGGTATCTTTGGCTGTGGTAGCGACATAGCCCAACAGCGTTGGCACGGCGGTAATGCCCTGCATAATCGGACTGTTGGCGCTCTGACCCGGCGTAATCTCATTCTCGATGATGTACGAACGTGTAGCGATGACTGTATCGGCGGTGAAAATCTGCGGAAGGTTAGCAGTAGCCGTCACATTGTAATAGATGCCACGCCCCGCAATCGCAATATCTTTCATAAAGGGCGGAACCTGCGAACCGATGCCGATGGCTGTAACCGTGATGCCGTATTGGCTGTTCATCTTCTTAACAATATCGACAATGCCCGTTGGATCTGCGCCGCCATCGGTCAACAGAATAACATGTTTGAGCGTTGCCTCGTCCGTAGGAACCGTCTTGGCGATCTCGGTTACGGCTGCCAGAATATCCGTACCGCCACCGGGTCGCAGCGTGCCCATCTGGTTTTCGACGGCGATACGATCATTGACATTTTGGATATTGACCAACCACTGCGGGTTGCTATCAAAAGACAGCACCCCGGCGCGATCTTGCGGAAACAGGAATTCGATAGAGCGACGGGCAGCTTCCTTCGCCAGTTCGAGATTGGTAACGGTATTGCCCGACTCAATGGCCTCCATACTGCCCGAACGGTCTATCACATAAACCATGAGCAGTTTCGGAACACGTTTTTGATCCTTGATGCGGCTTTCGACAGGCAGCGTTTCTTCGAGGGGGGTCTTAAAGTAGCCACCTGCACCATAGCTGTCTGGCCCGCCGATCACGACCAAGCCGCCGCCCAGATCGCGCACGTAGGTTTGCAGCACGCGCATCCGCTGTTCGCTGAGTTCCGTTGCCGAAACGTTTGCCAGCACCACCGATTTGTAGGCTGCTAACGGCGACAACCCAATCGGAAGATCGTTTGGCCCCTGAACATCGACAGCAATCCCTTGCTGTTGCAAAGCAGGCAGTAGCGCCGCGATTTCCTCTGGCTTCTGGCTAATCAACAGGATGCGCGGCGGGCCAGTAATCTCACTAAAGCCCGATAGTTCGTTGTTCTGGTAAAACGTATCACTCTGCCCCGGCGGATCAACGCGCACCTGAAAGTCGGTGAAGCCCTGACGCGGCGCGGACAGACTGAGCACAAAATTATTCGTGCCCGACTTGAGATCCACGCGCTTGGTCTGGATCACGGTTCCTGCCGACAAAACTGTCAGATCGGCGGTGGTGTCCACCTGACTTTGCACGGTGATGCCCAGATCAAAGGTTTGACCCTGATTGACCGTTGTGGGTAGTCGTACATCGCTGACCAGCACTTCCGGCCCCACTTTGCGCTGCAACGGCACTACATCGATCTGAACGTTGGTGGCAGCGGCTAACCGTGCCGCTTCGATAGCGTTACCTGTCGTTTCCACACCATCGCTAAGAATCACAAGGCGGCGGGCGGTATCGGTGGGGAACATCGCCAACCCAAGCCGAATTGCCCCGGCAATATTCGTATCCAGCCGCACCGGGGCAGAAGCAATCGTACCGGGATCTTTGCCCACCGACACTGGATGATCGACCAATGCGTTCTTGCCAAAGACGACCACCCCAGCGCGATCTTCCAGACTCATTTTGCTCATCGCATCACGCACATACTTTTGTGCCTGATCGCGGGCGGCTTGATCAATGCTGTCTGATTCGTCGATTAGAAACACAACTGCCAGTTTATCGGCGGCTTGAACGACTTGCAGGCCAGCCAACCCTAGCACCAACAGTACGACAAGCACCAGCCGCAGCAGCAGACTCGCAAGATCGCGGCGGCGGCGATAGGCTACACGAGGCCAACCCAACCAGATAAAGTAGGGGATTGCTAACAGTAAAGCTAACGCAAGCGGATTAGAGAAGGACATTACCCAATAACCCTATCTCAGTTGTACAAATTATCGCACGGTATCGTGGATAGCGCATTACCTCAAGAATGTAGGCAATTTTCCTTATCCTACTGCTTTAGGCAAACTGATGTAAGTTGCACCATTAATCCTCATATTCAGGCGGCGGTGCAATTTTTTGGTTCCAAATATTGAAAATATAGCCTTGAGTAGCTTCCTGTAATGAACTTTGCACCTCGATCAGTGTTTCTGCTTCCATTCTGACTTCTTGAAGATCGTCAAAGGCAATTTCAATACGTACATTGCATCGGCTCAAATCCTCGGCATAAGGCGTATCCTGTCCTATTTGTACCGACTCCTGCCTTACTAATTCGCTACAGGCCAAAGTAATAAATAGCAGTGAACCATTTTCCTGCCAGACAGCGAATTTGTCCGGTTGTCTCAGTATCGATAATCCAGTGTCCAGAAGTATCTCATGCACTTTCTCTATGTCTAAACTTTGAGCCTGAAACAAAACCCATGAAACGCTGCCTGTTGACATCTTCTAATGATTCATTTCCACAAAAATACTGGCATTGGTGTGTTACCCATTACCAGAGCGCCGCGCAAAGCGTCGCAGTGATGCTACCCGCAGACGCGGCAGGCTTAAATGACGATGATAGACATACCATTCTACAATCAGCAAGATCAGGGCTACTAACACGATCCAAGGCCAGAACTCACGCTGCCCGATCTCGTCTTTGTGGGTAGTGTTAGCATTTTGTGTACCTATCGCTGGACTGCGCGGCGCAATGCGGCTCTCGTTATCATCGAACAGATTCACCGCAAATAGTTCGTTTTGCAGCAGATTGCTGCCCTGATAGACCTCTACCGAATATAGTCCCGGCAACGGCGTATCGGCATATACCAACGACGGCTGATCCACTTTGAGTGTCGTAATCGCGCCATCGGGACGCTGCACGCGCACAACATCGGCTTGCACACCGGGCTGGATCGTGAGCGCCTGCCCCGGATGCAAACTGCCACTCAGGTTCAAGGCACGCGGCGCTTTGTACCACTCGGTCAGGTCTGCCAACAAAATAGGCCACGCGATCTTGAGAGGCAAATCCGAGTTACGCAAATCGAAGCTAATCACAGCGATGCGATGATCGTTGACTTCACCCGCTAACACCAGCGGCCCGCCGTCGGCTTTGACCAACGCATCTGCCCAAGGGGTATCGGTAATCGTCTTGTACTCGCGAATATTTATGTCGTTAAACTTCAAAAAGCGCGTGCGGGCATCATCTGGCTTGACAGTGACATTGCTCGTATTTTGTGTTACTGCGCCGACTTTGAACAGCGACGAGTCGCCGGGTGGGTTCACAATCAGCATATTCGCGGCGGGCAAGGTTGGTGGCAAAAACCCATCGAAAACGTACAGATCGTAATTTTCAGTAGGCAGCGGTTTGCTTGGATCGGCGCGGAACGATTGCCAATCGGGGAGACTGGCGAAGGCTTGCTCCAAAAATCGATTCTGCGGCGTAACGAGCAGCACACGGCCTGCACTCGCCGGGTTATAGACGGTATAGGCTTTATCATCCAGCGCCAGATAATCCGGCACAGTCGAGGCAACGGGTTTCGTCAGACTCGCTTCGACTCGGTGAAAGTCGGCGGGTAACCCTGAAACCACCACATCGGTTGAGCCATTGGCGGGGACGGTATAAGTCGAAGCGTTGAACAGCTTATCATCCAGTGTGATGCTAAACACCACATCGGCGGCTTGCGCCCCATAATTCGTGATGCGCGAATAAATCTGTGGCCCTTTGACCGAATCGGCAGCACTGGCTAACGCTGTAATCGCTATATTTGAGTCCGACGATCCAACAGGAATAAACTTCACTTCGCCGTAACTCGATCCCAGATTAGTTGGCAAGCCGCCGTCACCGATGATCAAGATTGTGAACTTATCCGCACCCGTTGCGCCTGCCGCTGCAAGTGTTAAAGCGGCTTCCCAGTCGGCGCTGGCCTGACTTGGTTGTATCCGGCTGATTGCAGTCCGCATCTCAGTGCGATTATTGGTGTAGTTTTCAACAACTTCTGGCCCTTCTGCCACACGGATGATCGCTAGTGTGTCTTGATCGCTGAGAGTATCGACCACGTTGAGGGCTTGCTGTTTAGCGACCTCGAAGCGATTAGGCTGGACATCGGTAGCGTTCATGCTGGCGGAAGCATCAATCAGTAGCGCGATCCGTCCACTGGTTACGGCGGGTACTTCGATAAATGGTCGCGCAATGGCAAAGACTAGCGCTGCCAGAATCAGCAGTTGCAGCAATAGTAGTAAATTACGGCGCAAGCGTTGCCATGGCGTGTTCGCTTCGCGATCTCGCAACAACTGCTGCCAGAGCATCGTGCTAGAAACCTGCACATCACGACGACGCAGCCGCAGCATATACAGTAAAATAATCGGCCCTGCTAGCAAGCCGAGGGCTAATCCTAAAGGCGCTAAAAACGACATCGCCGTGTTCCCTGCACAGAAGACTGTGCTTCTACCTTACATCGATAGTGAGTGGCAAGACAAGATGATCGGGCGCATTCTCTACCAATGTTAATGATACCCGTTTCCCAGTTGCTGCGTCATACAACCCAACTTCCAGAGTTGCTGACCCAGTGTAGTCCTGACGGTTAAAAGTCAGCGCATGAACATCATCAATATACTCGTTGGTGACCCAACTGGTCGTAGGACGTTGACCTTGTGCGGGTTGTGCGTCACTCTGCGCGATGACCTTGCCCGCCGAGTCAAGCAAATGGACAAACACCGTGTAGGCGATCTTGGGAGTTGCACTAGCCCTCCAGACCAAACGCACCTTGAAGGGTTCGCTGCGCTGTGCGATTTGTGGCACGTCCACGCCAACGAGCGCTCCAACTTCGGCAAAATCGCCTTTCACCTGCTGTGTAACGGCAGGCTCGACAAAAGTATGATCGCCCGCCATCACATCGTATTCGCCTAGTGAGATCGATTTACCGTTCGGCGCAGTGGCCTTCAAGACAGCGCTGCCTTTGGCGGTTGCCGGAATGATCAGGGCGTGCCATGTCAGTACCTTTGGCGCAGGATACAGCGATCCATCCGAGGTCACGCGCCAACCATTCCCTTCAAGGCTAACGGTCACAGTTTGCGTATCCGTTCCATAGTGCGTTTGCCACCACTCCAATGGGACGCGGACTTCCTGCCCCGGCTGGAATGGGCCATAAGGTCGCTCGTTGTGATGCAAATACAGGCCGTCGCCCATATCCACATCGTCAATCGTTGGCTTGACCGTAATCGTTGGCGTAAACCAGCCAGATACCTGCGCGACTTCGGCGTTCTTGCCCATAATTTTACCTTCTTGCAGCACATCGAGTCCGCTAGGGGTTTGGCTGCTGTAAACGGTAAACGTTACAGGCAAACTGCGATTAACTGCCCCATCGGGCAGCTTGAGCGTACTAAACGCCGTTTCAATGTGATCTGATTTATCCGACTTCCACAACGAAGTTGGTTGTTGTAGATCGTTCAATAGTGCCGAATCACTGCGGGCGATCTCCCAGCCCAACGGATTGAGCGCCCGCGCTGCAATTGACCAAATTTCTAGTGAAGGCTGTTTCAGCAGCCATTGGCTAATGACACAAGTTCCAGCACGGCCTGACCAACTTTGCGAACTTGTCAGAGTTAACTTATCCCCGAAATTGATCGTTTTGACGACTGGTTCATCCGGGACAGTGATCGCGTAAGTCCCCGGTATGACATAGCTGTCGGTGTGGATTCCCGTGTAGGTCAGCGACTTATCCAGCACCCGATCCACACCAAGCACGCACGGATACGCGCCGCGCAAGTCGGCTGGCAGTTGATACCATGTCAGCAACTCGACTCGATTTACCCCGGCGAGGTCGGACTGCAATTGTGTGAGGATCGTCTGTGCGTCAGCATGAAGCGGGATACCAATAATCCGCGCTTTGAAATTTAACTTGTGGCTGTAGTAGTCAATGGTCGGGTCCCAGCCGTAGGGGATGATAATCGCATCATCGGAGCCAAGCTGCGCGTAATGTTCAGCAATAGCACGGAAATCGTCGTGTTGGTAGCCCGCGTTGCCGTACAGTAACGTCGCCATGCGAATGGTGACGGCAAGGGCAAAAGTCAGCAGCACAAAGATAGGGATGGCGCTAATCATGCGTTGAAGGTTGATCCCGTCTGAAAGTCCCTCTCCGCGAACGGAGAGGGGTTGGGGTGAGGTGAATTTATACGCCAGCGTATCCCAGCCCGCCGCGATCAATAGCAGAGTGGCGGGTACACCGACGATAAAATAGCGCGGATGGAAGTCGATGTGCGCCGCCAGCACGATCACCAGTTCAAACAGCGGAATTAGAATCACTTGCGACAACGTAATAAAAGTGCGTTGGGTCGGGCGGAGTATCACCGCCGCCACAACCCCAATCAGCGCCAATATTCCAAACACAGCGGTGAACACCATCAGCAGCGGATCGGCTCCGATCATCGCTTTGATGCCTGTGAAGTACGCTTGCCAGATGTCCCATATGATCCCGATACCCAGCGACGGCGGCGTATTGAGCGCCGTTCCGGTAGGCTGTTGGGTAAGCAACCACGGCAAATACAAGACGAGCAAACCCGCTTGTAGCACCAACCATATCAGGATACGCCGCCATTCGCGGCGGAACAACCACACGGCGATCACGGTGAGGTTGAGCCACGCGACCAGCGGCACACTCAAATTGTGAACATACAGAGTAATCAGTTCAACCACCAACAGCCACAGCCACACCCGGCGAGAGATTTTTGGTTGAGGGCGTAGCAGCGCTTGGGCCAGTGCTAAGAAGATTAGTGCGAGTAGGGCTACGGCGATATAAGATCGGATTTCCTGCGAGTACACCCACAAAATCGGGGAGGCCGCTACCAGAATCGCCGTAATTGCAGCCGCCCTTCTGCCAAACCAGCGCCGCGCTATCAGAGTCGCGACGGCAACCGTTGCCAGTCCGAACAGCAGCGAGAAGTAGCGCATAACCCATACACTATCGCCAGCCACTTGAATCCACAACCCTTGCAGGGTCATGAAGTACGGCGGTGAATTGGGATCGAGTGGGCGGGGAAAACGGTAGGCGGTTTGGATTGACCATGCTTCGTCGTGCCACAGACTTTGTGTGCCGAGATTCCAGAGTCGGAAGGCGAACGCGGCAAACAAGATCAACGTAACAAACGCTAACCAACCATAATACTGATTATTGCGATACTGACGCGGGGTTAGCTGCATGTGATATATGTCGAGCGGCACTGAATACCTTTAGGCTGAAGTAGACTCAACATGGTTCCTTCGCTGAAAAGGTAATTTGAAGCTGAACCTGCCGCCGATACTAAACGTACTGGCAATGGACAAAATGCTCCCAAAACTGCCAATCGAACCAATCGATAGGATGCTGGCGGTACTACCAATCGACAAGATACTGCCAGCGCTGCATATCGATAGAATGCTGCCCGCACTGGCAATAGACAGAATGCTCCCGACGCTGTAACGGGATTGAATACTGCCGATACTGTCCAAGTCTTTGTTGTTAGTCCTGAGCATCGTTTTTCCTCGTTATGCTGATTGGCCTATTCTAACGCACAACGCCTAACCGCCGAAGTTCAAACAGGATTAGTTCTTCCCACGGCGTACCTGTTTCGACAGTAGCGTAATGGATACCACGCCGCAAACTGTAAGCCGCGATCTCATCGCGCCACGCGAGTAACCGCTGCATATACAGATCACGCATTGCGCCATCTACCGTGACATCTTGCCCGACTCCCGTCTCGACATCGACCAAATGCAGATCACCTGCCAATTCTGGCTCGACCTCATCATGTGAGAGGACATGGATCAGCCCGATCTCGTAACCGCGTCCCTGCAACGCCGAAAGGCCATCCTGATAGCCTGTGGGCGACATCAGATCGGAGATGATCAGGCACAAACCGGGTCGCGACGTGCGGACTGCATACGTTTTGAGGGCAGCATTCAAATCTGTTGTGCCCCCTGCGGGCAGCTTACCGATAAAATCCAACAAGCCGAGTGATTGCCCACGCCCACGAGTTGGCCCCCATGTAAGGTTGGGTTGTCCTAGTGCCGTAACCGTCAACACGTCACCTGCGCCGAGAGAGATAAAGCCAAGCCCCGCCAAGATGCGCCGCGCAAAGGTAAACTTATTGCGGCTCATATCGCCTTCGGTAGGCCAATCCATGCTCAACGACGCATCAAGAATCAGATGGACAGCGAGGTCTTCTTCTTCCTCGAACAGCTTGATAAAGGGGCGTTCCAACCGCGCAAAGACGTTCCAGTCTACCCGCCGTAGATCGTCGCCTTGAGTGTAATTGCGATAGTCGGCAAACTCGATGCTCGTGCCACGTTTGCTGGAACGTCGCTCGCCTTTCATCTTGCCAGCCCGCACACGGTTAGCAATAAGCGTCATACGTTCGAGTTTACGCAGTATTTTTTCGTCAAAAAGCCGTTCAGCCATTGCTGCCTCTATTTAGTCGTATCGGGCGAAAAATGACAGTTGAAGAAACCGCATCCCCGCCAAAATCTGATTGATCCGCTGCTCGGTGAGTGACCCGATGTATTCACCTAACTGCGTTTTATCGACTGTCGATACTTTTGAAACTTCCACAACACTTTGCTTAGGCAAATTTGCTTCCCCGGCATCGAGCAAGACATTACCCGGTAGGCTTGCCCGCTTCATATTTGAGGTCAAGGCACACACCACAAGTGTATGAAGACGACTGTGGTTAAAGACGTTATCTTGAATGACGACATAGGGATGCGGAATGCCCGATTCCGACTCACCCTCTGCCTCACCCAAATCGTCTAAGCGTATCCAGTATATATCGCCTTGATTGATTGCCAATGACCCCTCACCGATTTGAGCATTGCCAGCTTATGTGCTATTTAGTCGATTGCGGTAACTTTGCCAGCAGATCAGCGATGACCTGATCGGTGGTGATCGCTTCGGCTTGTCCCTCGAAGTTGAGCAGCAGCCGATGGCGCAGCGCTGCCGGAGCAACGGCCTTTATATCATCGAAAGACACGTTATAGCGCCCTTCCAAGAGCGCATAAATTTTCGCTCCGATAATGAGCGCTTGTCCGCCGCGAGGACTCGCGCCATAGCGCACGTATTGGCGCAGCATGGGCGTAGCATCGTCGCTATCGGAATGGGTGGCGATGATCAGACGGGCGACGTATTCGCTGACATGCGTCGGGATCGGCACTTTGCGGGCTAATGCGCCCATCGCCAAGATACGTTCACCGTCAGCAACCTGTGAAGCCTGTCCACTGTCGCCGCCTGTAGTGCGCCCCAAGATCGAGATCAGTTCCGTTGCGGATGGGAACTTGACGTTTACCTTGAATAGAAAGCGGTCAAGCTGCGCTTCGGGCAGTGGATACGTGCCTTCCATATCTAGCGGATTCTGAGTCGCTAGCACGAAAAAGGGCAGTTCAAGGCGATAGCTGGTATTGGCGGCGGTGACGGTTTTTTCCTGCATGGCTTCGAGCAGCGCCGATTGTGTTTTGGGCGTAGCCCGATTGATTTCATCGGCTAGCACAAGGTTAGCGAAGATCGGCCCAGACTGAAAGCGGAAAGCCCGCCTGCCATCGCTGTCTTCTTCCATGATATTTGTCCCGGTCACATCAGAAGGCATCAGATCAGGCGTAAACTGGATGCGTGAAAAGTTGAGATGCAGCGTGTCTGCTAGTGTACGGATCAAACTGGTTTTGCCCAGCCCCGGTACGCCTTCCAGCAAAGCATGTCCGCCTGCAATCACACAGATCAAGACGTGGCGTACTACGTCGTCCTGACCGACGATCACTTTGCCGACTTCGCGCAGAATCGCATCGGCGGTGCTGTGGAAGTCTTCGAGACTCAGTTCATCTTTTACAATTTGATCGGTCATAGCTCTCTGGCTCCGCCCCGCTTATTGATAAGTATTAAAACTCGACTATCGATTATCAATAGTAACGTACAATTCCAACTGATCTACAAAACAATTTAACTAGCGCTCATTTACTGTAAAATTACCATGCCTTGCCGAAGCTTTTCATGCGCTCAACATGCTCTTAAATTTGCTGCGCCAACCACGACTCAAAATTGGGATTGATCATTGTGAAGGTTGTCGTGTCTAGCGTCCCGTGATAGCGATATACGGGCGATACTTCACCTTGCGAAAGCCGCAAAAATGTATAGACATAGCCCTGATTTTCCCAGAAAACAAACGCATCGTCGGGCAGCTTTTCGGGGAAGTTATTAGCTGCCAAAAACTTGATCAGCGCGGGTTTGAGATCTGGCAAATCGTCGGGCAGCCAACTGGAGCCAAGCAGGATACCCGATGGACTCTGCCCCATCCACAGCAGGAACTCGCGGTAGCTAGGCGGCAGCGCAATCCCCAACTGTTTTTCGAGCATCTGCACTTGTGGTTCTGAACAGGCTTCGCCGGGAACCGTAAATTTCAGCCCATCGTAAAGCGCTTTAACCGAATTGAGTGGCATTGTGGAGAGCCTCTCCTTGAGTAGCAGACTGGCGTAACAAAGAACATCACCCGTATTTTTGCACAGTTTCAGGAGCGCTGCCACTCTGGATAGGGCAAATATTTGCTTTATCAAAAGTTAGGAAAGAAGCGACAAATTTGATGAAACAAAAACCGGATGAAATATCCGGTTTTGACGATTTACTGAATGCAACGTGGCAGAAGCCAGTGCAACTCTATGAGGCGTTCGGTGTGTACACAATGTTTAGTACCACGTTGCGTGCTCTGAATAGTCGGTGCTGCTTTGATTACCACGTTGTCAATATAGAATACGCAATTAACGTTACAATCGAAATTACCATTCTGCGCGTCGCCTTTCGATGGCCTTTCAATTTTTCAATTTTGACCTATCAATTTTGCATGACTGATGGTTCAACACGCGCAGGGCCACCGGGAGTCGCCTTAAGGATGTCGATCACGCCTGCCTGCGCAGTAAGTCGTTCGTGGACAGCTTGCTCGTGACCGGGGGCGCACAGGCAATGAACATTGGGGCCTGCGTCAATCGTATAGAACACTTCGATTCCTTCACTACGCCATTCGCGTACTGCTTCCATCACAGCGAGTGTTTCTGGTTGCCAGTAGAACAGTGGTGGTATGCTAGTCATCATCACAGCGTGCATAATATTCGAGTCCAGTTCGACGACCTCTGCCAGCGCTGCAAAATCGCGGCGTAGCAGTGCGTCCTTGCACCGCGCCAAGCGTTCTGGTGCTGATTGTAACCGAGCCGTTTGTAACACACTGGTTCCCGCCAAAGCATGACCTTCTGTCGAGCCAGTACGCTTGTGAGCGCGACTAACTATCGCCACCAAATCGGTCAATGCCCAGTAATCGGCAGGCGCAAATGTTTGCGCGAAACTGGTTTCATGCGTCGATCCAGCGATCCACTCGACAAAGCCGCCGGGGACAGAACGCGAAGCCGATCCGGAACCAAGTCGAGCCAAACTACTTAACTCTAGTTCTGAAAGGTGGAGTCCTAACGCTGCTGTGGCGGCTAGGGACAACGCCGCGAACGCCGACGCGGACGAAGCGATCCCTGCACCTGTCGGGAAGTTATTCGCTGACTCGACAATGGCACGAGATTGCACACCCGCCAACTTACGCACATAGTCGAGATGGTGGGAGACACGCTCCAATCCGCTGCCCGACATTACCTGCCCATCGACGGTGACACTATCGGCGGTCAAGTCGGGCTGAAATGTTACAGTTGTGCGGGTAAACAACCCACCGAGATTCATCGAGATCGAACCACTAGCGGCGAGCCGGAGTGTTTCGTCGATATTTCCCCAATATTTTATAAACGCTAGGTTGCTAAAGGCTTGCGCCGTGGCAGTCATCGTCGGCATAAACGGTATGTTCCTGAGTTATACTAAACAGATCAAATGCACAAATCAAAAAAAAACAGTATACCGCATTCAGCATATACTCATGCCTTTAATCAGTAATTTTCACACATATAATGGTAAGTAGTATTTCAACCGCTGTTCTAGCGCTTTACTGCACAAATCGATTGCGTGCTCAACAGGCCATAAGGGATGATACGCGAAGTGATCGGAATCGTAGAAGGATAGGCTAGCGCAGACAGTCACCTCATGCCTCCGGGCAAACGCATCAAAGGTGAGCAAGAAGCTCAAACAAGAAATCACGGACAAGAGCAGCCCTAAAGCGGTTGCGCTTAAGGCTGAGTTTGGCTGGATGATGCTTGAGTAGGATAAGACTTATATGAGGCAGGATGGCGAAGGTTTCAGCACAGTCGCCAGTACGCCAACGGGATGCTGGATATTATTGGCGCACCCACGGGATTTTTCAATCGCACACCCTTCTCTTCGACACACCCTGAAGCTTTGCAGTTTGGCTAAATAACATGTAACATGTTAGATTTAATGGGCGTAAAATTCAAAATCTATTTTCTCACGGAAAATCTTCACATATAGGAGAATTATGGGTACAGTACAAAAGATGATCCTTTCAACACCCAGTGATTTGATTATCTTGCCGCAGTCGGTAACCAGCGATGCCGAGGCAGAATATGGGCTTGCATACGCTGGCACGGAGACGCAGCTGCTGGTTCTTTCTGCCAATAGCACGTTACTGCAACAATTCGAGGGAATCACAAGTTTAGTGGGCGATCAGTCACTCCTAGTCGGACCAACTAACGCACACAATATTGCAGCACTACGTCAACGGCTGACGTGGTTGAACCCCCGTCCACTCGGCTTACAGACTTCTGCTGGATTCGGGGATCGACTTGGCATCGCTACGCCCGGTCATATTCGCGCGTTGCGGGCTGTCGGTGGGCAGATTGCTCCGATCTTTACACAGCAGTCAATCCGCGAAATGACTCGCACGGGCCGATCTGCGCAGCAAGTGATGGATGACGCGACATGGGGTGTTTTTGCTGAGAGCTGGCAATCTGGCTTCGGAGCCGACGCAGACCATCTCAAGACTCCCGCCGACATCGACACTTGTGCCGCATGTGGTTACACGTTTTACACCTTTGACCCCGGCGAACATGTCGATAATAACGCTGACACTGCAACCCTTGATAGGCTCAAGGCAGAATTTGTTCGCCTACCATGGGATCAACTCGAAGATGATGGCGACTCGCTGGTTGAACGTTATGCTGACAAGTTGTTCGATGTTGAAGGTCATAAAATCGACTTTGATATCCATGCGGTCTACAAGGCTGCCGTGAAATATGGAAGGGCTGTGGCACACATCGTCAAAATGTACCGACATCTCACCAATGTTTCCAAGTCGTATGAGGTAGAAATCTCAGTAGATGAGACCGAAACGCCAACCACCCACGCCGAACATCTATTTATGGTCAGCGAGTTTAAGCGGTTGGGCGTACAGTGGATAAGTCTTGCGCCGCGCTTTATAGGGCGTTTTGAAAAGGGTGTGGATTATATCGGTGATGTGGATGCTCTTGAAAAGGATATTGCTATTCACGCGGCAATTGCCCGTGTCTATGGCCCCTACAAGATCAGCTTACATTCTGGCTCGGACAAGTTCAGCATCTATGCGCCAGCAATGCGACAAACACATGGCCTAGTCCACCTCAAAACGGCAGGCACGAGTTGGTTGGAAGCATTGCGCACAATTGCTCATGTCGATCCGGCCCTGTTCCGCGAAATATACGTATTCGCCCGCGAGCACTACGAAACAGATAAGGCTAGCTATCATGTCTCGGCTTCGCTAGATAAAGCGCCCAAAGCTGAAATCGTTACCGATGCGCAGTTGGTGGATCTACTTGATCAGTTCGATGTACGCCAGATAGTACATGTAACATTCGGGTCGGTACTCAAAAACCCCGACTTCTATGCACGATTGATGCAAGACTTACGCTCAAATCCTGATGCCTACGCGGCTGACCTGACCAAACATTTTGTGCGCCATTTAGCGCCATTTGTGAGCCAATAGACACAATCCGGCAGGCACTGTCGTCCCAATTTCGCTCGGCAAGTTTTCAGTTGTCTGGGAACACTGCCATCATCACCAGCAGAACTAGTGTGTAGGCGGTGAGATAGCAAGATGCCCACGTGCGCCCGATACTCTGGTCAAGTTAAAAGGGCGCACGCTGCTCCGATTGCTTCTGGCTCACATCAACAATGCGCGGGTACAGAGCATTATCCGACACGAGACAGCGAGCCAAAAATAAAGCCCAGTATCATTTAGATACAGGACTTTCGCTTGGGTAATAGATGAGATGAGGTAGTGTAGAGGCAGGATGAATAAACGCCAATACATAGAATGCCTAATCAGCACGCCAGTGAACTATACCTGCCCGAACTTGGCGGAACATATGAATGGAGTCAGTCACGAGGCGGTGAGTGGCTATTTACAACGTGACCGATTGACGGCACACAGTTTGTAGGAGTTAGTCAGCCCATTAGTGGGCGACAGTGAGACGGTCGTGCGTTGGAACATCGAGCAACTTCACCGCGATCTCAAACAACTGACTAGTACCCAAAACTGTGAGTGCCGCAAGGCGCATTCTCAACGCAATCATCTGGCTTGCTGTTATCACGTCTGGTTGTCCCTGAAAGTCAACGCCCAGCAATTGGGCAAAACCTTATATGCCGCTCAACACGATTTATGGCCTGACTATCTGCGAACCGAGCTACCTCACCCACAGATCCCTGCCTTTTTAGCGCCCTAAAGCAAAAGTCCTGATACATAAATTTATCGTGTGTCATAACGAACTATCCCATAGTCGGCTGTGTGGGGTCGTTCGATTGCTTTTTACGTGTTAAAACCCATTGTATTAACGCTAATCTTTTATGAATCTCTTGCCAAGAGTGGAAAGTATGGTAAAATTTGGTTAATCAACCAGAAAATAAGTCGGTCAACCAAAATAAAGATGAAAAACGAACGTTCATTGAGCTAGCCAGACGCGCCCAAATTATCGAAGCCACGATTGACGTACTGGCAGAGCAAGGTTATATGAATGCTTCCTTTGTCCGTATTGCCAAACGGGCTGGTATTAGCGCTGGTCTTATTTCATACCATTTCAAAGATAAAGAAGAGCTAATGGACGAAGTATATATGACCATAATGGGTGGGCGGTTAAAGCATCTACAGGAGAAGATAGCGGATGGTAAGACCGCCACCGACAAACTGCGAATTGCCCTTGAAGCCGATATGGCCTACATGGGCAACCAGCCCAGACTTTTCAAGGCGTTGATCGAGGGGTTATTCAGTGCGCGTGATAGTGAAGGCCATTTGAAGTACATGAAGGATATAGATGAGCCAGACATCAACAGTATCGCTACTATCTTGGAGACTGGTCAAAAAAATGGTGAATTTGGTGTTTTTGACACCTATAACATGGCACTCATTCTTGATGGCGCAAGGGATCAATTTTTGGCCCAGCTACCAATACGTCCCAGCTTCAATCTTGAAAAGTTCACAAAGACGCTGGTCGATTTTGCGCTAAAAGCCGTTCAGAAAGAGGAGCTATAAAGATCTATAGAACATAGGTCATTGGCAATAACCCGAATGCTAGAGCATTGCAAGGAGCATCTCAATTGAAGAACCGAAACATCCTTATCTCAGGCGCAAGTGTTGCTGGGCCTTCACTGGCCTATTGGCTCAGCCGTTATGGCTTTAATTCCACCGTGATAGAGCGTGCGCCTGCGTTGCGTGACGGCGGCTATGCCATCGATTTCCGAGGCGCGGCACACCTTAGCGTATTGGAACGCATGGGCATTCTGGATAACATTCGACAGGCGGCGACAGACATGGGTGTAGTGACCTATGTCAATGCTGCTGATAAACCCGTAGCGACGATGCCTGCCTATTTCTTCAGCGGCGATGTAGAGATATTGCGTGGTGACCTGAGCCGTATTCTCTACGAGGCTACTTGTCGCGACACTGAGTATATTTTTGGCGATTCAATTGCCTCGATGACTGAAACTGCCGATGGGATACAAGTTACCTTTGAAAAGGGTCAACCACGTACTTTTGATCTAGTGGTAGGTGCCGATGGGTTGCACTCCAACGTGCGAACCTTGACCTTTGGACAGGAATCGCAGTTCATTCGTTATCTCGGCTACTACATTTCGATCTTCACCACTCCCAATCTACTGAATCTTGATCATATGGGACGGATCTTTAGTTCCCCCGGAAAGATGGTGAGTGTATACAGTGCTCGACAAAATACCGAGGCAAAAGCCATGTTCTTTTTTGCCTCTAAGTCGCTGGACTATAACCGTTATGACACGATGCAGCAGAAAAAGATCCTTGCTGATGCTTTCGCTGGAGAAGGCTGGATAATCCCAAAGTTGATCGAGTCTATGTGGGATGCCCCCGACTTCTACTTCGACTCAAGTAGCCAGATCACCATGGACAGTTGGTCAAAGGGGCGCGTAGCACTGGTGGGCGATGCAGGTTATGCTGCTTCTCAGGGCGGTAACGGCACCGGAACGGCTTTAGTAGGCGCTTATATCCTAGCGGGGGAACTCAAAGCGGCTGATGGAGACTTCCAGACCGCATTTGTCCGCTACGAAGCACAAATGCGCGATTACGTTAAGCAAAACCAGAAACAGGCAGAAGGCTCAGATCGTTTTCTTGTACCACACACTCGTGCAGAGATCTGGCTCCGAAACCAGATGTTCCGCGCAATGCCCTATATGCCGTGGGGAAACCTCATCAACGAAATGACCACAAAGACGACTAACGGCATCACAATTAAGGATTACTAGGGTCGAGATCCCGCTACTTGGGCGATGATGTGCAGCATCTAAACTCGACGGTGAGAATAAATTGCAATGAGTCGCGAGTGTAGTCAATGTGTGGTAACTTTTGAGCGATTCCACACTTTTCATATCTTCAGGGCTTTCGCTTGAGGTAAACGCAAAGATATTTCTGGCCAGTGAAAGCCCTGTTGAAATCATTTGTTAGAAACATCAGGGAACGTTAATGCTTACTCGTCGGCAGCAGCTACTTTTCCTTACTCCGCTTGCTGCTATCTTGATTCCGTTTTTGCTATGGCCCGCGCTGCTGGGATTATTTGCCAGCTTTACGAATTATGACCCCTACCAACGCACTTCCCTTCAATTTGTGGGCTTGAATAACTTCGCGACCATTCTGCGCGACTCCGATTTTCAGGCCGCGATCCGAAATATTATTGTCTTCGCGATCATTACGACTGCGCTAGAGTTAGTTCTGGGCATCTCGATTGCCTATGCCCTGCGCAGACCATTTCGTGGACGCAGCCTTGTCCGCTTTGTGCTGCTGCTGCCGTGGTTAGTCAGTCCTGTTGCAAATGGCGTTATGTGGCATTTCCTGTTCGATCCAGAGCGCGGTATTGTGAACTTCTGGCCCGCGCTGGTCGGGTTGCCGCACCTACCGCCGCCGCTAAGTCGGGGCTTGGCGATCTTCGCGGTGATGGCTGTTGATATTTGGCGCAAAGTTCCTCTTGTGAGCTTTCTGGTGCTGCCGGGGCTACTTGCCATCCCCGCCGGACAGTGGGATCATGCTACCATAGAGGGATTGTCATTCTACAGCCGAATACGGCATATTGTCGTGCCTCATATTCGGTTGTTACTGCTCACTATCACGCTGCTACTCATTGGCGATACGCTTGGGACGGCGGAGGGTCTGTGGGAACTGACCAGCGGCGGGCCGGGTTCGGAAACGATTACGCCCGGTTTATATAGCTATGCACGGGTGCTCCATACTTATGATTCCCAGTCGGGCGCTACCTCGGCATGGCTGATCGGGCTGGCAATTGTGCTGCTAGGCGTGTGCTATATGATCTTGTCGAGGGGAGAGATCGACGCATGAGCAGGTTAGGCAGCCATTTTAGAATATCCCGGCGCGGAATGTTTCTCGCTATTGTCGTGCTTGCGTGTGTCCTGCCACTGCTATGGACCCTGCTGGCTTCAGTTCAGATCTTGCCTGACGCGATACACACACCGCCGCAGTGGGAATTCGAACTCTCGCTGGACCAATACCTCGAAGTCGGCATTGTACAGCCTGACTTTATGCTCAAAGTATTCACTAGTCTGCTTGTTGCGACTGGCACGACTCTGTTGGCGACCACAATTGGTTTCTTTGCCGCCTACAGTTTGGCCCGTTCGCGTTTTCGCGGACGCGCCAGTGTGGTGCAAAGCTTTCTAGTTCTCGCTTGTTTGCCAGTTATCTCGTACTTAATTCCCTTGAGCAAGCTTATGGACACGCTACGCCTGACTGACACGATAACCGGCATCGTGCTGGCAGAAACCGCCCTGTATTCGCCTCTAGCAGTGTATGTTCTGTTTGGTTATTTCCACAGCATCTCTATCGAAATGGAGGAGTCAGCGCGACTCGAAGGCGCGAGTCTGCTGCGGACATTGCGCAGTGTCGTGCTACCTGCCTGTCTGACAGGTGTTGTGGCTACGGCTATCATCCTATTTGTGTTGAGTTGGAATCAGTTACTTATCCCGCTTAGGATAGCGACACCGCATGTCAACACCATCCCTACTGCTATGATCGATTTCTTCACTTTTGAACGCGAGCTTGACTGGCCTACTGCGGCAGCGGCGCTGATCGTGTCACTATTGCCGATAGCCTTGGTCGTTGCATTGGCGCATCGAGCGCTTGAACAGTTCAGCTTGGATATTTCTCATCACAAAACGTAACCAAGTATCCCGGCCTGTCATGGACACGCCCTTTGCTATATAAAATGGTCTCCGAGGGGGAATTTTTGATTGGTCCCCACTTCTCAAATATTCAAAACTCATTCAGGCAACAGAAGTGCTGCGTTATAATCTCCTCGCCACGATCAACCAGCGTAATTAGCGTCAGGAGAATCCAGTGATGCGCCGTTCCCTCATCTGTCTTGCCGCTTGCTTGTTTGCCGCAAGCTGTACCACGCCGCCGCCGCTGCCAACAGTGAGCAGCTTCGAGATGGCTCAGACGGCACAACACCTGACCCAGAATGCTCCGCCACCCGGCTTCGATCAAAGCGTACAATTTCCCAAAATTGACAATAATCTCGGCGACCAAACGAACTGGCGCTATACGCTGTCCCTCTCATTTGAGGGGGTATTCACTGGTTCAACTACCCCTGCCAAAGGCCAGATCGACGCAGAAGTATTCAGCAATGAACAGGCTGGTGAAAGGCGGGTACTGCTAAAAGCGTCAGGTGCAGCCTTTGGCCTCACCGAAAATCGCAATGTAGAAGGGGTCCGCATCCGCAACGATTATTATGTGGTTAACGCGAATAAGGTCTGTACGAAAATCGACCAGCCCGACTCTGGACAAGTGGCTAATCTGGCAGCAGGTTCACTGATCGGCGGAGTTAAGAGCGCCACACCGCTTGGGCAACGCAAGACCGAGAACAAGGTTGATCTCTGGGAATATACCTTTACGCCTGACAATGTCATCCCACCAACTATGCAGCTCGGTACAGGTGGCAAATATTCCATTGTGGCAGGCGATATGTGGGTTGAGCCATCCGCAAAAGCGGTCTGGCAATATAGCATCACACTCAACGTCGAAAACGCGACGCTGCAAGGGGATCGCCCCGTGACTGGGCAACTACACGCGGCGTACCAATTGGTCGAAACTGGCGTGCAATACAACATTGCTATCCCGTATGGCTGTTGAGAGTTGTCCCCTAAAAAGAATTGTTGTATACTTTCAACACTTTTTAAAATGTAGGTCCATAGGATAACAAACGATGCGTGTTTCTGTATTGCAAGAAAACCTAGTCAAAGGGTTGAGCATTGTTAACCGGGCGATCCCAAGCCGCCCTTCGATGCCCGTGTTGGGTAACGTGTTGATCTCTACCGAAGACTCGCGGCTCAAACTCGCGGCGACTAACCTTGAACTAGGGATTACAACACATATTGGCGCGAAGGTCGAGGAAGAAGGCGCAGTGACCGTCCCTGCCCGTACCTTCTTTGACCTGATTAATGCCTTACCCCCAGAACGAGTCGATATGGAGCTTGACCCACGCACCCAAACGCTTACCGTGCGCTGTGGCAGTGGTTCAACCAACATTAAAGGCATTGACGCGACAGAGTTCCCGGCAGTTCCCGAAGCCGACGCGGACACGGGGGTGGAAATTCCTGCTGATGCACTACGCGACATGATAGAACAGGTAGCGTTTTCGGCAGCGAAGGAAGATAACCGCCCCATCCTGACCGGGGTACTCGCCAAGTTTGAAAACAGCACCTTTACGTTAGCCGCCGCTGATGGGTATCGATTGGCGGTGCAGACCGTCGAACTTGAAAGCCCTGTATCTACTCCCTTGACCTTGATCATTCCAGCGAAAACGCTCTCCGAACTGAGCCGCATTATTACGCCCGATGATACCAAAGTCTATATCTCTGTCCCGGAAGGGCGCAGTCAGGTGATGTTCCATCTGGAAGCGGTAGACATGGTTTCCCAATTGATCGATGGTAAGTTTCCAGACTATGAGCAGATTATCCCGCACGCGCACACAACCTCGACACGGGTATACAGCAATGAACTGATGCGGGCTTGCAAATGGGCGGAGATCTTCGCTCGCGAGTCTGCCTATACCATTCGGGTCAAGATCACTCCCGGCGAAAATAACAAGGTTCCGGGCCAGATGGTCATGATGGCTCAGTCGCAGGAAAAGGGCGATAACCAGTGGACTCTCGACGTATCCAGCGATGGCCCCGGTCTGGAAGTCTCATTTAACGTCCGCTATCTGCTCGACGTGCTAAACGTGATTTCGGAAGACCAGATCGTGATCGAGACCAACGGTGCAGCTAGCCCCGGTGTCATCAAACCTGCCGGACGGGATAACTACGTGTACGTAGTGATGCCCATGAGCGTTCGGTAATTTAGTCGCCTCAAGCGTTCCAATCGGATCGAAAACAATTGTGGGGGAAACGTTTGAGTTTCCCCCACAATTGATCCTGAGAAAACCGTTTAACAGAATAAAGATTTGTGCTGGGTGGCGTGCTCTGGCGAAACGCAAAATCGAGTCAACATTGAAACAAGAAACGATTTTTAGCGAGATTGCTCCCAATTAAAATTATGTGACGGGATCAAACTTGGCAATCAGACTCATGGGAATTTTAAGAAAGGCGATTATTGCTGATGAGTGGAGTAATCTTGTGCTAAAAATTCGGTATGTTCGGTTGGCGCTGTTCACGCTTGTCATGTTGGTATTTTTATCAAATGGTCTTATCTCGCAAAAGGTAGCGGCTCAAGATACTACTTGCCCAACTGGATTTAGCGCTAAGGACTGTACGCTCTTGGCAGCGATGGCCCTCAATATGGGGGTTCCGCAACAATTCAACGTTAACTATGACCTTTCGCTCAAAACATCTGGCTCTCAAAAAAATGGGAATGTGACTCTTTCTGCCAAAGGTGCTGGTCTAGCGAGCACGGCTGGCATCACACAGTTGACCATCCCCGACATAATGCAGGGAATGCAATTAGCGACCACTATGCAATTAGCGGTTACGGGTGTCCCAAATCTAAACGTCAATGGGCAAGTTGATCTGAGACTAGTAGATGGTACGTTGTATTTTCAAAGTGCCAAGCTCAACAAAAACCAAGGCTGGTTAACGGTTTCGCTCTCCAGCCTGATGGGAAGCCTCGGTCAAAGCTCCGATCTTAGCCAATTTGTTGATGCCTTTAACCCAGCTAATGCACAGCAGCTTTGTGCTTGTATAACGGATGTCTTACAAGGCAAAAGCCAAGCCGGACCCAAGATCGACGGTAAAAGTTCGAAGCAAATGACCGTCGTGTTCGATTTAAGCGCGGCTTATGCCAAAATCACGAACGAGCAAGAGAAAAGGCTGTTCCTAACCCAGTATCTCGCCGGGCTAACAAAATCTCCTAGAGCAGCCAATTTGGATGATCCTGCCCAACTTGCTGCTGCCCTAAAAATGATCCGGGGGACTTCCTTCCAATATTCATGGTTTGTCACGCCCGATGACCAAATGTATCATGGCTTCGCTTTCAAACTTTCGATATATATCGATCCGCTATTTACCAATGCTGGTTACGCTGGTTCAGTACAATCTCTCACGCAAGTTAACGCTCAAGGAACTGTGATTCTGAGTAAAATTGGTAGAACCGTCAATATTCCAGCGGGGACAGGCAAAATCGTTGATATTACGGATCAACTCACACAGGCATTTAGTAGTTCGCGTTAGATAGACGTAGTGTAGGCAAAAAAGCCCGCATTGTCGCGGGCTTTTTTGCGGTCAGGATTATGAGAATTGCCCGCCTCGATATTTTCTGGCGCTGGCTCATCTAACGATTTAGCGTTATCTCTAGTGTCATCAAACCCGCCAGATGAGATAACGATGTACATCGGGTGGTTTATCATCTGTAAAATTCGTTCTCTCATACCGTTTTAATCAAGCCTTCGCATTTACCTCGTTTTTCAGAGCAGCTTATAATGCTTTTCGTTCAGATATAAAACGGCGATATGTTGACCGAACGCTGGCAGGGGAACGTTACGCAAATCGTTGCGTTGACGCTCCACTTTGGATCGGATAGTATGACTAGTTGGCGAGCGAAATGAATAGGAAAGCTCGATCAAATATCGCCCTCGAAGCCCGGCACCTTGCAGATGAACATGACGCATTTTGGGTGCGATTTCCAGATAGGCATGGCACGCCAGAACGTGCCCGATCACCAAATGCCCATGTGTAAAAAATTGATTTTCCCACCATAACTGCCAACCGAAGAATCCTAGTGTTCCCAACGTGATGAGCAATCCAATACATCCCGTCAAGGTGATAAGAATATTGCCTGAATTGAGGACATTATCTTGGGCGTGGTCTGTCAAAGCCGCGAGTTTCGGATCGTGAGCAAGGTATTTTACAGGAATCGAGTCACCCACCTCGAATCGCGTCGCCGTTTTGCGGCTGACAATCTGTTCCACCTCAGAAATTTGGCCTGAAGCCGTTGTGAACTGATAGCGCATTAAATAGACGCTGGCTTGACCGTTGCCACGCGAGGTTATGATACGCTCCCCAATAACGTCTGCCTGCACCCGAATCCCAGATTGCTGAATTTGAATTGCCGTCAAGAGAGGACTCAGACCCTGAAACGTAATTAGCCCAAAAAAAATACTAAGGAGCATTAAAAAGGAGAATAAAATAAAAATATTCTTAAATGTTTTCCGAAAAGGTGATTGTCCAATAACATATTGCTCGTGCTCTGGATTAAGCAGAAATATGTCATCAGGCAGTTTCGTAGACACCCGCGAAACGTGCGAGTCGTCTAGCATTTTCCGATAATATGATTGAAGCATCAGGGTACTCCGGTATTCAAAGAACGCTTAACGTTATCATACAACCTAAACGGATTACCACGAGTCGACTGATGATAATAATCAGTCAGGTAGACATGCTCAAAAAGGCTTACGGCATGGCGCTCGTGCAGGCGACACTAAGCAATCACATACCTTTTCTAAATCCTTTGCACACGCAAAGGATTTAGTGTTTAATTAGGAGCAGACTTAATGCTGCTATTTATTATTCACCGCAGTCCGTAGCAGTGTACGATGGCTTGCCAAAGGAGACCGCTTATGTCTCGACGCTATCTCATTCTACTTGCAAGTCTGGTTTGCGTGCTCATGGCGCTGTCAGGCTTGAACGGTATTCGACCAACGGCTGCTCAAGATAATACGCCAACGAGCACGCCAGCACTGGGAAGTGTTACACCGACTGCTTCGCCACCCTACTATACTTCACCGACTCCAACGGTGACACTGCCGCCCGAACTGGACAAGGGGCAGCTAGTCTTTCGCGATGGGGCGGATCTGTATCTGGTCAACACCAGCGGCAAAAACCGACGCAAGATCGGTAACAGCCGCCAGTTTATTTACTTCTGCCCAAGCTATTCGCGGGACGGCAAGCATATTGCGACTATCGGCGGGAGCCTAACTTTCGAGTTATACACAACCGATGGCTTTGGCAATGGGCAGCGCCCCACTGTCAAGAAGGGCGATATGAGGACTGACTTCCCTTCGGGCAGTACAACATGGTCGCCTGATGCGAAACAAGTAGCGTTCACTGGAATTAATGGCGGGCCGTTCTATATTGTCGGGGTAGATGGCAAGAACCTGACGACGATCAATAGTGACGGTGGATCGTTTCTCAATCTTGACTGGTCGCCTGATGGCACCACTTTCGTTGGGCTGGCACTGGATAAAGAGGGCAAAATCGGGATCGTCACGGTAGGTGCTGATGGGCAAAACCTCAAGCAACTTGTTGCCCTGCCCGACTCAGATCGCGCCATTACTTTGAATACCGATAATTATTTTTCGCGAGATGTGGTCTGGCCTCATTGGTCGCCCGATGGCAAGCAGATCGCCTTTGCCAGCAGCAAAGATGGCAACCTGACACTCTATATTATGGATGCCGATGGACAAAATTTGCATCGCGTCTTAAAGAATGACACTGCGTCAAGTTATGCGCCATCGTGGTCGCCTGATGGACAATATCTGGTGTTCACGTCGGATCGTGATATTCAGCGTGGAATCTATACTGTCAAATTGTCCGGGGACGAGATACACCTCGTTACCAATGTCTTTACTGGGGGATGTTCTTCGTGGCAGCCTACTCCTACCCCCTGAACTTATTGAGCGCTGAGGGAGAATTCTATGCATAAGCATCGGTCACTACTGGTCGCGGCATTCGTCGGATTATTGCTCGTATTGGTCGGGTTAAGTCTGCTGCCAGAAACAGCGGCGGCTCAGACAAACACCCGCACGCCTACAAACACGAAAACTCCAACCGCTACGCGCACCCCTAGCCCCACACCGTTGGGCGGGATCGACGCGCAGACTAAATTCAAAATTACCAACGACATTACCCAGAATCTAAACAAAGGGGATGTTGGGTTTATCAACCTGAAATTCGATGATGCGAACACGGCTTTTACGGCGGCACTCGATAGTGTACGCAAGTATAAAGTCAACGATGCGTTCATCAATGACCGCGATACGCCACAGATGCTCAACTTTGAGTTTCGGGCGTTGGTCGGCTTGGGGCGCTCTGCTTTTGGTAAAGTGGTTGCACCTGTCAGGCCGACGGATATTAGCGAACGGGCTTTTGATAACAGCAAAGGCACAGACGAATCCTTTGCGCCCATGACGGATTACTTCACGCAAGCGGTTGAAGTTGCCAAGTCGCTGCCCGATAAACTTCAGGGCAAGGGCTGGATGTACTGGACATGGGGTCAGTCCTACATTGTCCGCGCTAACAGTTTGATGACCACCTACAACAGCGCAAACTTCTTTGCAGCTTTTCGGACAGAGCCATTCCGCGCCTTTACCTTCAAGTCGCTAGATATGTTCACTAAAGCCGCCAACGCTTTTGGCTTAGTCGGTGACACCTATCGACAATCGGCAGCGTATTGGCATCTTGGGGTCAATGAGTGGCTCTTCGAGGGAACCGATTACGGCGGCGTTTCGGCGATTGAGTGGTACAAGAAAGTCGCTCAGGCGCACAAAGACGGCAAACCGGGCGGCTATGGCTACGGTTGGGATCACCCCTGCCAGTCGGAAATGGAATTTATCCAACGATTAGATAATGGTTCGATCAAGGATGATACGGTCAACATCGTAGACCTAATGAACGATCTGGCTGCTCAGGCAAATACCTGTGCCAATGCTAACGAATGGCGCGGCGTGGCTAACGCAATGCTGGCATGGCGCAAAGGCGATCCGGTACTCGCACAGAAAGCCATTAGCGATCTGCGACCTGCGATCTCACAAATCTTGGGAGATCGAAGCTGGATCGGCGGGCAGATTTTTAGCAACTATGTGACCTACACGGCGTACAGCACGCACTATTTAGGGCGCATGTACTCGCTCATCGGCACGCAGCCCGACCTTGCTCTGTATTATTTGCAGCAGGCCGAGATCGCCTTTGCCCGCACCGACCCGCCGCCGAATCTAGCCCCGCCGTTGGGGATGGAGTGGGAAGGCACGCAGGCGCAATTGCAGAATATGCGGCTGATTGGTGATAATCTGGTGCTGCTAGGCCGCCCGCGTGAGGCCATCGAAAAGTATCAGACGATTGAATCGCGCAAAGACTTCGAGACAAACGTGATCTATCCCGATGTGCTGGCGGGGCTTGCCAACGCCTATCAGAAACTCGGTATGTACGGCGACTCTATCGATCCGCTGACCAAACGCCGCGCCTACTATGAAAAAGCGATCAAGGACGCGCAAGCCCAAGCGACTCCTGACACGGATCTGATCAAGCTGGACCAGACCAAGCTTATTGATACGAACATCCAATTGAGTATCCCGCTGGCTGTATTGGGTCGCACCGAAGAAGCACTCACCGGGCTGCAACAGGCCGTCGATCAAGCCACCGCGATTGACGATCAAGTGTTGTTGATCAACACAACGCTGCGGGTTGGTGATGTTTATCTGCAACTTGATAGTGAAGACAACGCCATCAGCAGTTACAGCCACGCCGCCGATCTCGCGGATCAGGCCAAACCCAAACTATCGCAGCAGTTAGGGCGTGCCTTGCTAGGTCTAGGGCAACTCCAGCTTAAGCGCGATCTGCTCAAAGATGCGAAAGATTCGCTGACCAAAGCCAACCAGTCCGCCCAAAGCGCTCGCGACGTGACCTCACAAGTCAAGGCACTCACCGCGTTGGGCGATCTGGCGCTCAAGGGCGACAAACCGAGTGCCAGCGGCGCACTTAATAGCTACAATCAGGCATTGAATATCGCTACGAACGCCAAAGATCCGCGCCTGAGTATCGAAGTATTGGAGGCTCAAGCGGCGCTGCAAGCCCAAACCGATGCTGCCGCCGCGACGATAACCTACTATCGAGCGCTGGTTTTTGCCCAACAAATCGGCAATAAGGAAGCCATCGCCCGACTGTATGCCCGTATCGGACAGATTACCGCTGCTAGCAATGAACCCACTGTGGCAACGCAATCCTTTGCCAACGCCGTGAATCAGGTCGAGGCTACCCAGCGCGGCTTCCAGTCCGAAAGCCTGACTTCCCAATTTGCTGCCAATTATGCGTGGATCTACGCCGACTACCTCAAACTGCTGATCAGCCAGAAACGCTACGACGAAGCCTTTGCCATCGCCGAACGCGCCCGCGCCCGTGCCTTCCTCGATCAGTTAGCCGTTGGCCCGGTAGACTTACGGAAGGGCGCTTCCGCCGACCTATTGCAAAAGGACAACGCCCTGCGTCAGAACGTCGAGGCACTGCGTGGACTGTTTACAGCAGCACAGAGCGACAATCCACCCGATAAAGAGCGCATTACCCGACTGCGGACTCAGTTGCAGCAAGCCGAGTCGGATTACGCAGCGCTCTTTGCACGGATGCAAGCTACCGATCCGACCCTGACGACGCTTACCGCCGTCGAGGTCGCCCCAGTAGCGCAGATCCAAGCGGCGTTGGAGGCCGATACAACGCTGCTGAGTTACTACACTACCGATACGCAGACCTATGCGTTTATCATCACCAAGAGCAATTTCGCCCTCGTGTCGCTGGATGTGACTCAGCCGCAGCTTAACGACGCGATCACCCGCTTCCGCGCCGATGAGAAGCAAGCCGCCGGATTAGATGACCTCTCCAAGTGGCTGATCCAGCCGCTCGTATCACAGTTAACCACTAAACGGTTGATCGTCGCGCCACACAATGTCTTGAACTATCTACCGTTTGCGGCGCTGCCCGTTGATGCTAGCCACCTGCTCGGCGAGAACTACGCGATCAGCTATACACCGAGCGCCAATGCGCTGCTGCACTTGCCCGAAAAAGTGGCGAAACCCGGCGACCTGCTAGCGCTAGGCAATCCAGTTTCCGAAGGCTTCAAGCCGCTGCCCTTTGCCGAAGACGAAGTGAAACAAGTGACCAGCATCATTGGCGGGCAAGTCTATATTGGCTCCGATGCCAAAGAAGCGGAGATCTGGCAGAAAGGCAGTCAGGCTGGGGTGTTGTATATCGCGGCGCACGGGACGTTTAACCAGCGCAATCCATTGTTTTCGGCGCTGCACCTGACTCCCGGCGATGGCGAAACTGGCGAGCTTGACGCTTACAAAATCTATCGGCTGGACTTGACCCAAAAAACCGAACTGGTTGTATTGAGTGGCTGCGAAACGGCTGTCGGCAAGTTAAGCGCCGGGGATGAATTCTCTGGGCTGAACCGCGCTTTTCTCTATGCGGGAGCGCCGAACGTCCTAGCCAGCCTGTGGAGTGTGGACGATAAAGCAACGGGATTGCTGATGAAAGCCTTCTTTGAAGCCCGCGCCAAAGGCATGGGCATCACCGAAGCCTTGCAATCCGCCCAAGCTACCGTGCGAACCTTCAAGGATAGCGATGGCAAAACGCCCTATGCTAGCCCATACTATTGGGCACCTTTTATTTTGACCGGGCGGGGATGACATGGCAGTAGATCGTGAAGACCGTGAGACAAAACCTGATAATGACGTTGATCGCAGCATTGATACCCAATCCGCCGAAGCGGTGCTGATCGGGCAAACGCTAGGCGGCTACAAGATCCTGCGATTGTTGGGACAAGGTGGCATGGCGACAGTCTATGTCGCTCACCAAGGCTCAATCCAGCGTGATGTGGCGATCAAGGTGATCCGGCAGAATTTGCGGCACAAAGACCCGACCTTCTACACTCGCTTCGAGCGTGAAGCCCGGATGACCGCCTCGCTGGAACACGTCCATATCCTGCCCGTGATCGACTTCGGGCAGGCCGAGGATCACCTGTATCTCGTCACACGATTGTTGAACGGCAGTTTGGCAGATTACATTGTCGAAAATCACCCACTGCCATTGGAAGAAATCTCACGATTGCTTGACCAGATCGGTGAAGCGCTGGATTACGCGCATCGTCAGGGCGTGATCCATCGCGATCTGAAACCTGCTAATGTGCTGCTGGATAACCAGCGCAACGCCTTCTTGGGCGACTTCGGGATCGCGCACCTGATGGGGACAGGCAACACCCTAACAGGCGAAGGGCGCATCGTCGGCACACCGACCTATATGTCGCCGGAACAGATTATGGGTAGTCCAGCCAGTGCCGCCAGCGACATCTATTCGTTGGGCGCAATGTTGTTCGAGATGCTCTCTGGGCGTGTACCGTTCATCGGTGATACGGCCTTTATCGTCATGAACATGCACCTGACCGCCTCGCTGCCAATCATCAGTACGTTTCGCGATGACCTGCCAGAAGCGGTTGAAGCAGTCATCCGTAAGGCGATGGCAAAGCTGCCCGGTGAACGTTTTGAATCAGGGCGGGCGTTGGCGGAAGCCTTCGCCGGGGCGATACACGGCAAGATGTTTGCAACGAATAGCACAGCGGCCTATCTGCCCGGTGATAAAATTAGCCCAACCACACCCGCGACTTTACAGCCAATCGTACTGGCCTCAGAAAATGCCGTGACCTACGTTGATGCTTTGCCAGTCTCCGTAACGCCGCCTGCACCGAGTCCGGTTCGCGACAAAGCAATGACCGCCCAGCCAACCAAGAATCGCCGTGTAGCCTTGCTGTTCATCCCCATCTTGCTGATTGCGCTGGCAATCGGCGGGGGAGTGTGGTTCACGCACCGAACCGATCCAGCACAGGCCAAAGTGTTGAATGATGCAGGCGTGGCTGCCTTATCAAAACTCGACTATACAACCGCCGTCAACGACTTCAAGCAAGCCATCACACTTGACCCCGATAATGCCGCCGCCTATTTCAATTTGGGGGTTGCCTACGAAGAACAAGACGATACATCGCAAGCACTCGTCAATTACCAAGCCGCGCTTGATCGCAATTCGCAACTGCTGTTAGCTCGCTATCGGCTGGCGGAATTGCTGCTTGATACAAAAGATATTGAAGGTGGCTTTCAGGTGGTTGATACTGGCATACGCATCTTGCGACAGGGCAGCGATCTAGGACTCGATCAGGATACACTCAAAGCGCTAACTTTCAATCTCTATACGACACGCGGACGCGCCTATCTGCTTCGGGGTACGGCTAAAGATCTCGCGTTGGCAGTAAATGATCTGCAACAGGCGTTAGCGAACAAGGATTCCGTGCCGTATGCCGCGCCCGCCTATTACTATCTGGCGAAGGTCTACGAGGCGCAAGGCGACAAAACCCAAGCACAGCAAGCATGGCAAGATACCTTGGCGAATTATGACACCGACAGCGCACGCCAGCGCGATTGGGCGGACGAAGCCCGTAAAGCCATTCCCGGTTCGTGATTTTAGTGGAAAGAGATTTACTGTGAATAACCGAAATCGTTCGATGGCCCTGTTATTGATAACTACCGTGTTAACAATCGCGATGTTTATCTATTCAAACAGCGCTATATCGAAAGTCGCGGCTCAAGATGCGTCATCCATTTCACTGGTTACACAAACTAACACCGATGCGGGTGTGCGACGGGCGGGATGGTCAGGCTTCTCGAAGTTGAGCTTGGGGGCTAGTATCGAATCTGGCGACCTGATCGATCCGAAGGGTAAGCCTGTGCGTGTACTGTGTGCCAACCTAACTGAGCAGGTAATCACCGACATTGGGCCAGTCCCATGCCCTAAAGAACGGGCAGTGCTGGTTCAGGAAGGGCTAGCGCTGGCAGGTTGGCAGCGCAGCCGTCCCCAAGACATCACCGTACCGTTTTTGATCAGCCCCCGTGCGACGGCAGTTACCTCCGCGCAACCGCTGATTATGTGGAACGCATTGTTGGACACTGACGGTTACAAGATCACAGTGCGCGGCGAGGGCGTGGACTGGTCAACCGAGGTTAAGGGCGCTGCCAACGACAAACTCAACTATCCGAAGGACGCACCACCACTAACGCCCGACAATAAGTACACCGTCGAAATCGTGGCGGTAGGCGGAACCGCCGATGGGCGATCTTCCAGTGAAGAAGATACGCCGGGGATGAGCTTTACCGTGCTGGCTCCTACGGATTTCCAGCCGATCAAAAAGGCAAAGGATCTGATCCGCACACGGGTACACGATAAAGTGCTGGCGGATTTGACGATTGCCCACTTCTACGCACAAAACGGCTTAAACGCCGAAGCGCTGCAACTGTTACTCAATATCACGGGCGATCCATTGGTCGCGCCCAAGAATACACCCAAAGGGCTGATTGCTTCGCCTGTTCTATATCTGAAACTCGGCGATCTTTGCATCGAGAGTCGGTTGGACATTTACGCGGCGGCGGCTTATAACCGGGCGCTCGATTTGGCAAAGCAAAACGATGACACCGAAAGTGCGGCGAATGCACTGCTAGGGCTGGCACGTCTCTCATCGGATAGCAAGCAGCAGCTTGAGTACGCCAACGAAGCCCTCAAGGACTGGCAAACACTAGGAGCCATACAGCAGGTCGAAGCCGTCCAGCAGGAATTCAAGGGTAGCGGTAGCTAGTCGGCTTTAGCACAATCTGTCCGACACCGGGGCTATTGGTCAAGTCGATCAAAGCATCCAGCGCAGCGTACAACTGTTGCGATTTGTCGATACCCAGCCGATATTCCATGTAGCCTTCATATGAGCTATGCAGCGCAGATTGCAATGAAGTCGCCGCAGTTCGCACCAGATCAGCCGGGAAATGCACGCCATGTTTGAGCATTGGGCCAAGTGGCAATTTTGCATTCTGTATCAATGGACTGATTAGGTTGGGCTTGAGCAGCACTTCACCAAGAACGGCGCTGCCCGGCAGCCGAATCGGTTCTCTCGTCTTCCAGCGCCAAATCTCCACATCGAGGTTGTAGCGGGTCGCTGCTAATTCATCGTACCAGCGCTGATCGGCGGGGGGCAGCAGTTCGTAGATGCGTTGCATAATCTCTTGGGTAGCAGCATCCAGCACGTCGCCGCGCTGCGATTTTTGAGCAGGTGCTTGAACGGGCGGCATGACAGTGCCGATAGTCAGTGTCAAGTGAGGACGCTGCAACCGCACGACCTTATCCCATGCCCGATAGGTTCCGCCCAACGCGACAGGCAGGATCGGCGCACCTGTTATCATAGAGAGATAAGCCGCCCCAGCTTTGGCATCCGTGATTGGCTTTTCCCATGTCCCGCCCTGCGGAAACAAACTGAGCATTTTGCCTGAATTGAGCATGTCGGTCATCAACTTCAAACTGGCGCGATCCAATTGTAGGCTGCGCTTGACCGGGATTAGTCCATACCACGCCATGATCACATTTGCTGGAAACAATAGTTTGAAATCGCCAGCACCAACGCCTTCCGTCGTTTCCGGTAAGCCCATCCCCAATAGCATCGGATCAATCGTTGAAGAGTGGTTTGCTAGGATAAGCAGCGGCCCATGCGCTGGGATATTTTCCTGCCCAATAATGGTCGTCCGCGTCAACAAGGTCAGCGTCAACCGCGCTATTCTGTGCAGGGTGGAACGTAACGCCGGATTGGGATTCACTAAGCTTTTCCTTTCGTATAGTCGTTGAATCAAAATTCAACCTTCGCCACTAGCTACCATTTCGACGGCAAGCGGTTCAAATGGTTCGGTTTGGCGACCCGACATGCTGGCAGGCAGTGCTAGAACCAGCACGCTTGCCACCAACGCCAGCCCCGCTACAATCTGCAAACTGGCATTTAAGCCTATCCCACCAGTGCTAACACCGGGGATCGGACCATCCGCCAGAAAGCCCACCGCCAGAGTTCCCAATGCACCCGTTGTAAAGATATAGCCCAAAATCGCGCCGGAAGCGAAGCCTTTGTTGGCAGGGAATAGACGGTGCACCAACACCACAACCAATGGGAATGAAGCGCCTGTTAAACCTCCGGCGGCGACGGCGAGCAGCAGTGCTAGCGGACCATCAGCCAGCGGCAAAAAGAACAGGACAGGAGTAGCGCCGACCAAACTCAAGGCCATTACACGCCGCAAATCGTAGCGATCAGCTAACCGTCCAAAGATTACGCCGCAGACTGCCGAGGTGAGCCAAAAAAGGCTCGTGATCAATCCGTAAGCAGTGGGTTCCCAGCCCTTGTGAGCAAACAACGCTGGAAGAAAACTCGCCGTACTCAGATGAGCGATGCTGCGCAAGGTGATGATTAGTGTCAGTAGCAAGAAGGCACTGGGCGCAAGCTGTGAAGGTACGACATCTGTCGAAGCGGTTTCAGGCTTAATGGGCAGGATCGGTTTGAGGCGGCGCATAGGAACCATCGAGGTCATAAAAGCTACACCCGGCATGACGACGAATGCTAACGCAAAGAAGGGGATCAGGCTGCTTAGGGTAATAGCGGTGTCAGGATGGATAGTATGTTCCAGCAGAAAACCTGCTAGTATGGGGCCAACGGCTAATCCTAAGTTGCCAAGCAGAAAAAACCATGCAGTGTTGCTTGCCGCCTGCTTTTGATCGACTTCGGAGGCGTACATTGCTCCGACTGGATGAAACGCACCACTGCCCAACGCCGACAGTGCATACGGAATGACAGTTAGCCAGAATTGTTTGGTAAGCGCTGCCAGAGCAACGGTAAGCAGCATCATTGCGGCAAGCCATATCACACCAAACGCGGCCTGAATGCGTCCCCCTGTGCGGTCACACAACCAGCCGAAAAATGGTTGCGACACTGCACCGAACAGTTCACGGACACTGATCGCAATCCCGATCTGCGCTGGGCCGATGTTCAGGATATGTGCGGCAAGAAATGTGATTGTTACTGGGCCAACGCCCATAAAGAAGTCGTTGGTCGTATGGCCTAGAGAGACTGCCCAAAGCAGTCGGCTGCGTGGAATGTTCAAGATACGTGCCTTTGTGTTTTGCCTTGTGTTATGGTTATCCTCACCCTAAGTCCCTCTCGAAGGGTAAGGGTCGAAAAGCTGAATTCTGGAAAGCCCCTCTCTACGAAGTGGAGAGGGGTTGGGGTGAGGATAATCTTACCCTCTGAGTGCTGCGCCCAAACGCTGTTCAGATGCTTTGACGATCTCTTGATGAACTTTGGCGACCTCTTTATCGGTCAGGGTGCGATCCTCGGCTTGATAGGTCAGTGCGTAAGCGAGACTCTTTTTGCCCGCCGGAATTTGATCGCCCTGATACACATCGAACAGCGTTGCCGCGCGCAGCAGCGCTCCGCCTGCTTCCACGATAACACGCTGAACTTCGCTGGCGGGAGTCTGTTCACTCACCACTAGCGCAATATCCTGATAGACGGCGGGCTTTGACACCAACGCCATAATCTTATCGACCATCGGAATTTCCGCCGTCAACAGATCGAAGTCCAATTCGGCGGCGATAACAGGCTGTGCCAGATCGTAGGCTTCCAGCACCGACGGGTGCAGTTCACCGATAAACCCAATCTGCTTGCCACGCAGGGAGACTGACGCAGATCGCCCCGGATGGAAGGCGCTATATGCAGCGAGTTCAAAGCTCAATGTACCTATGCGTAAGCCACGCGCCAATGTTTCGAGAACACCTTTCAGATCGAAGAAATCCATCAACTGTTGATCTTGATCTTTGCGTCCGGCGGGGCCAGCTTGCCAACCCGGAATATCGCGAATTCCAGTCAGCACGAGTCCGAGGCGGCGCGGTTCGTCGGGTAGCAGTTCGTTCGCCGCTGGCAAAAAGATGCTGCCGATCTCGAACAACATCTGGCGTTGGGTATGCCGTTGATTGTTGGCGACATTTTCCAGCAAGCCATTGAGCAAGGTATGACGCATCACGGTTTTATCGGCGCTGATCGGGTTTGCTAACGTCACATACTCGACATCGGGTAATGACGATTTTTGACCGGGTGCAATCAAGCGTGCTTCGGCTTCTGGGGTCGTTAACCGATAGTTGACTGCTTCCCGCAATCCAGCTTGCGATAGTAGATCACGGGCTTTTTCCTCGCGGATCAGGCTCTCGTTGTTTTGCTGAGGCGGCAATTGATCTTCGATCAGTGTATCTGGAATGCGGTCATAGCCGTAGATCCGCGCTAATTCTTCGCTCAGGTCGGCAATGCCAATCGCGCCCGTACCAATATCCACCCGATGATCTGGGACAGTGACATGCAGCACATCGCCGTTAATCTGCACATTGAACTGTAAACGGCGCAAAATATCAGCCGCGTTTTCTGCACTAAAGGGGATACCGACCAGCCGTTTAACCTCGGACAATGGCAAGTCCACCTCGATCACGGGCGCAGGCAATGGATAAAGATCCATCATGCCCTGAGCAATTGTGCCGCTGCCAAGTTCGCGCATTAACTCAATAGCACGTTTAAGGCCACGTTCACATTGGGCGGGATGGATACCGCGACTGAATCGCAACCCAGCTTCACTGCTCATCTTCTGGGTGAACATCGTGCGCCGGATATTGATGTAATTCCAGTTGGCAGCCTCAAGCAACACACTCTTAGTAGTAGGTAGAACTTTGCTCTCGTCGCCACCCATAATCCCAGCGATGCTCAGAACGCCTTCTGCATCGCAGACCAGCACCGTGAAATATTCCAGCGTATGCTCGACTCCATCCAGTGTCGTGACCTTTTCGCCCGGTTTCGCCGTGCGGGTCAAGATTGTGGGCATTTTGCCGCCGCTGCGCTTGAGCAGAATATCGTAGTCAAAAGCGTGCAGCGGCTGACCCGTCTCAAACATCACATAGTTAGTAATGTCCACGATGTTGTTGATCGGGCGTTCGCCAACGGCTATGAGCCGTCGCTGTAACCACTGTGGCGATGGTTTAATCTCTATATCCTTGATCAACATGGCGGTGAAGCGCGGATTGAGTTCTGGATTGCGGATCGTCAGCCCTAGCTGTCCTTTGAATGGCGCGCCAGTTTCGACGACTTCGTATGACGGCTCATGGACGCTTTGCCCGGTGAGTGCTGCCACTTCACGCGCTACGCCGATAATGCTGTAAGCGCGAGCCATGTTTGGCGTAAGTTCAATATCGAAGATCACATCACCTAGTAGATCGACCAGCGGTGTACCCGGTTTAGCGGTGATCCCTTCGAGCAGCAGAATGCCATCATGATCATCGCCCAGACCGAGTTCTTTGGCGCTGCAAACCATTGCGCGATTTGGAATGCCCCGCAGTGATTTCTCTTTGAGGATCATGCGTTGCTGGCCTTCAGCGTGACCATCGTACACTTCAGATCCTTCGAGCGCCAACGGCGAATACAACGGCGGATCAAGCGGACCTTTGTCCTTGTAGGGCAGCAAATTAGGTGCGCCTGTCACCACTTGTTCGATGTCCGGTGCGCCGTAATCGACCATTGCCAACACCAGCCGATCCGCGTTGGGGTGTGCCTTAACTTCGAGGATCTTACCCAACACGATCTTATCCCGTGCCCACACTAGATGATCGGAGGGCGGGACGGTGATTCCTTCGGGTGCTACACCTTGCGGCACCCCAATATATTCGACTGCGCCAACTTCCAATCCCGCTAAGGTTAGCCGTTCGGCAAGTTCTTCGGCGCTAATGGTAATGTCTACATAATCCTTGAGCCATGAGAGCGGTACACGCATAGTGAATCAGTATCTCTCCGTTACTTTGTTTTGATTGTGCTTGAGCTATGCTTGGGCTACTTGAGTTGCCCTGCTGATGGCACGTTCGCTTAGAACCTTTGCCATCTGGGTTCGATATTCGGCGCTACCTTTGTAATCGTTAACGCTGCTCTGTAGCCCTACCCTATAATGCACCGGACGATCCGCCACGCCAACGACTATCGCAAAGGGATCGCTATCTGGAGTCACAAAGCCAATGGCAGCAACGATAGGTGCATCGGCGGGCGTGCGCGAAACTTTTTCAAAGGCCACCGCGAAATTGCTTTTCGGGAACCACGGACACTCGATCTCGTCGATGAGCAGACTGCGCCGCTGATCGGGAGTGCGATTGAACCACGTTTCTACGTCAACCGTGTAGCTGCTATTGCCCGCGAACACCGCGATCTCGGCTTCCAGACCATAAAGCACCGCCAATGAGAGCGAATTGGGATTGCATTCCAGCAGCACATCACCGACGGTCAATACGTTGCGTGTGCTTTCCGGCGCTTCCGCTTCGATGATAGCCGCGACATCTGGACTAAGTTTGCGAACCGCGGCGATCACAGTCGGCAGCAAAGCTCCAGCACTGATCGCGATATAGGCGCTCTTATCTATGGTTACCTCACTATCGAGCACACCCGATAAATCGACGGCTTCGATTATATCTCGGCTGTTAGGCCGGATGATCGAAGCGCCGCTGCCGTAAAGTGGGTATACGCCGGGACGCATCAAATGTTCGGCGGCTTCAGGCAGGGTAAGCGGTTTATAGATGGTTTGCAGATTGATGAGCATTACAAATATCGGAACTCCGTTATCGAATTGGGCATACTTCACGCTAATCTTTCCCGCTATTGTCATCCTTTTGTGGGCTGTGGGCAAGGGTTTTTTGTCAAGCCGAGGCAAAATTGCCGCGCCAAATTGAATGATCGGGTAGCAATCGTTAAAAGTAGTAAAAAGTTGACCCTTGCGCGGTCGCGTCACGGTGGTATACTGTTCGACACACCAGA
>JBDTVG010000163.1:0-8427 GCA_040007395.1 Chloroflexota bacterium | reverse complement strand
GAACGTTTCAACGACTTGCTCTGTTATGCCACCTGATGTGTAAAGTCCAGCTTAGCGATCTCTACTTATGGAGAAGGCGAGTGAACTACGCTTCGGAACATCGCAATTTGCCCAATCCAAGACCAGTTCCACTCTAAAAAATTTGATGAGAAAGCACCTTAAGAAAAGGCGGTTATAACCGTTTTCTACATAATCAAAGTTAGGGTTGATAGTTTTTGTGGGTGGAACTTTTCTTGTAATGGCATTAGGGAATACATATGCTAAAAAGATGCGAATGGGCAAGCGGTGACTTGGGACAAGCCTATCACGATATGGAATGGGGTGTTCCGTTGCACGATGATAGGGCGCTTTTTGAATTCCTGATTTTGGAAGGCGCTCAAGCTGGCTTAAGTTGGGCGACGATTCTGGCTAAACGAGAAAACTATCGGGCCGCCTTCGATAATTTTGATGCTGAGATCATCGCGACCTACGATCAGGCCAAGATCGACAGTCTCATGGCAAATGCAGGGATTGTCAGAAATAAGCTGAAAATCAATTCAGTCGTGACTAATGCGAAAGCCTTCTTAGCGATTCAGAAGGAATACGGCAGTTTTGATAGCTTCATCTGGGGGTTTGTCGATGGTAAACCCATCCAAAACCAACGGCAGCACTTGTCTGAAATCCCGCCCCGAACGGAAATTTCAGATGCAATGAGCAAGACACTGAAGAAAAAGGGTTTCAAATTTATTGGTTCGACCATCTGCTATGCGTTTATGCAGGCAACAGGCATGGTCAACGATCATGTGACTGATTGCTTTCGCTATGCGGAAGTACAAAGCTAACACTTCGTCGCTTTTCCCCCTTAAACACTGCGTAAGGTTTCTCCCGCCAAACGGTTCTTAACTCCATAGGGTTCGATATGATTCATAGGGGAAAGCATAGATGTCGCATTTGTTTGAAAGTTTCACCCTCAAAGGGGTAACGCTCCGCAACCGGATCGGAGTCTCGCCAATGTGCCAGTACAGTACCGATGACGGTATGGCGACAGACTGGCATCTAGTGCATCTCGGTTCACGGGCAGTCGGCGGGGCAGGCTTAGTCATCGTCGAAGCGACAGCGGTGGAAGCACGAGGACGGATTTCACCGCACGACATGGGGATCTGGACAGACGCACACGTTGCCCCACTGGCGCGAATCGCGCATTTTGTGGCAGAACAGGGAGCAGTCCCCGGTATCCAGATCGCGCACGCAGGCCGCAAAGCCTCAACTGCACGTCCTTGGGCAGCCAGTCGTGTGATTACCGATGAACAGGACGGCTGGACAGTCGTTGGAGCAAGTCCCGTTCCTTTTGATACCAAATGGCGCGTGCCCATCGAATTGACTCACGACGAGATCAGGTGTGTGCAAGACGCATTCCGCGAAGCGGCGATCCGAGCCGACGCGGCGGGCTTCCAATGGCTGGAACTCCACGCCGCGCACGGCTACTTGATGCACAGCTTTCACTCGCCGATCTCGAATAAGCGCACCGATGACTACGGCGGCAGTTTCGAGAACCGTATCCGCTTTACGCTGGAGACAACCCGTGCGGTTCGCAAGGTCTGGCCCGACAGCAAACCGCTTGCGGTTCGACTCTCCTGCACGGATTGGGTCGAGGGTGGCTGGACTCTTGACGACTCTGTCGAATTGTCGAAGCGTCTCAAAGCTGAAGGCGTGGATCTGATCGATTGTAGTTCTGGTGGGAACGTGCCACAGGCCAAGATTCCTGTCGGCGCAGGCTATCAGGTTCCGTTCTCTGAAACAATCCGCGCCAGCGCCGAGATTGCAACAGCGGCAGTTGGCCTGATCACCGAGCCGATGCAAGCCGATGAAATTATCCGCAACGGTCAGGCGGATATTGTGCTGCTAGCGCGTGAAATGCTGCGCGATCCATACTGGCCTTTGCACGCCGCGCAAGTGCTGAACCAGCGCGAAGCCATGCCGATCCCGCCGCAGTATCTTCGCGCCTTCTAAAGTTATTGGTTTAACGCGACGGCCTGTGTATTCGCGGCTTGCTGGCACAGCCGCGAACCGCCCGCTTGAAGCCATGCCTGCATCGTCGGGCTGGTCGTCAGCCCTTTGGAAGCGTCGTCATAGATGCCGACTCCCCAATGATAGTAGCGGCGCGTTTCGGCAGGCCAACGCGCCCACCCGGCTTTGATCACCCCATGCCCACCGTTATACCCTGCAAGTGCCAAGCCTGCGTCACCTGCGGCGATCCGCAAGCCTTTGGCGAGATATTCCATGCCGCGCCGACCATTGGTCAGCACTTCAAGTGTATCTTCTCCGGCATCGAAGTGATCTGGCATTACCTGAAATAGTCCTTGTGCGCCCGAATTTGACACGACTATCGGGTTGCCACAGCTTTCGATCTGCATCACGGTTGCGATCAGGTTCGGATCGACCTGATAGGCGGTTGACCACGCATAGATCAGCGGAGTCCAGTAGCGGACTTCCGGCGTGAAGATGCTGGACAACTGCGGCGCTGATGAGCCATCGCTGAGGATCACGATCCGAGGGCGCGAGAGAAGATGCGCCCCCATGGTAATGACCTCAACTCCGATTAACACCAGTGCAAACAGCAGAACCAGATGTGGCAGCAAGCGGCGTGCAGCAAGGATTGGACTTTGAATAATCATGTCCTCTCCGTTGGTTTATTAGAATTATATTAGAACGAATGTTCGATAAGTTATTATACCAAATCACTTGGTGGAGATCAAGGGTTTTCGAGCAAGGTTTTATTACAAACGTATCAAAATTATCCTCACCCCAAACTCCTCTCCACTGCCTAAAGAGGGACTTCCAGAAAGACTTGACTCCCTCGAATTCGGAGAGGGAATAAGGGGTGAGGTGCTGTGCCAATTCTCAATTTGATACGATAGCCCTGTAGACAATCTACCGTTCAGTTTATCGCACAAACCGATCCTGCCCCGATTCGATCTTGGGGTACAATACACTGAGAACAAATAGACTGTATAGAGCGTAAAACGTTTTGGGGAGGGTGGCTTATGGATCTAAATCAAGTAGCACGTATGATCGAATGGCTCGATGAGGAGCGACGGCGCGATAAGAACGTCATCGCCAAGCTCGAAGAACAAGCCACTGAGCAGCAAGAATTGATCGATACCCTAACACGCCGTCTGGGAGGTCTGGAAACCGAACAGGCTTCAACCCGCGCTGCCATTCTCCCCACTGTACGTGACAGCGACCTGATTGATCAGGTACGCAACGAAATGCAAAAAATGATCGAATTGGTAGAAACCAAGCGGCTCACCTCCGAACGCGAAAGCGAACGACGCACCGATGTTGTCCGCGAGAACATCACCCGCCCACTACGTGAGATCATGGATCGGTTGGACAAGCTGGAACGGGCGACAGAGGAAATCGGCGCGTCACGAGTCGAGCGTGACCGTTTCGCGAATGTGCTGGCGGCACTACAGCAGCGCGTTGAAGATGTTGCCAAGAAATTCGATGAACCTGACCGTCGCCTGACCTTCCTCGAAGAACAGCGCCGACAGGATGCTCGTCGGCTTTCCGAGGCGCAGACTGAATTGCCCGATTTGCAGCGCGGAGTCGAGTCGCTACGGGCGAAGCAGGAACTTCTCGAAGATATGTCTCTGCGTAACGAAAAACGCCTGATCGAAATGCAGAATACCGAACGGGATCGCCGTGACCAGATCCAGCAGTTTATGGAGCAGCAGACGCTCTTTATCCAGCAGCGTGACCAACAGATGAACGAACTCACTCGCACATTTACCCAGTATGACGAAGAAATGCGCCGCAATCTGGATCGGTTTGAGGTCTGGAATGAAACGTATCGCCAGATGAAAAAATCGTTAGAAGACTTTGATCGTGTTGGCGAACGGCTCGAACGGCGTATCAATGAAGTCGCGGAGACTCAGCGGCTTTCTGAGGAACGTTTCCGTCAGGAATGGGGCGGCTGGAATGTAGACGATCAGAAGCGTTGGAAGCAGTTCACGCTCACCAACGATGAGGCGTGGCGACTGCACGACAAAGAGTACGATCAATTCCGCACGAAGTTTGCCGACGCAATCAACCAGTTTCCGGGGATCTTCGATCAGATTGAGCGCCTGTGGCGAGTCCAGCGGGCACAGGCCACTCTGTACCGTGAACACTATCAGTCTATCCTGACAGAACACGATCAACCGGGCGAAAAAATTCAGCCGAATGGCAACGGTAACGGGCGTAGATAACTGCGCCGATCAACCTTGAATCTGTACCCAAAAATCGAGAAAGATCAACGCTTCCAAACCATGTGAAGTCGTTTTAGCTTCTTAGCTACTTTTCAACAGCGCCAAGCCAGAAGCAAGTAAGCGATCCCACTCCGGTAATTGCTGTATTGCTGCGAGTGTTTTGGGTGGTATTGGCTCGCTAACAAGTTCTTGCAGGATGAGATACCACCACCCTACATCATGCCACTTGCCAAATTTGTAGCCGACATGGGGATAGACCCCAACGGGTTGAAACCCTAACGCCGTATGCAGCCCCACGCTTCCATCGTTTGGCAGCGATACACCCGCATAGGCATTGTAAAACCCCTGTCGGCGTAAGAGGTTAAACAATGATGTATACAGCGCCCGCCCTATTCCGCTGCGGCGCACGGTAGATTTTATGTAGACCGACACATCGACCGACCATTGATAGGCCGCGCGTTCGCTATGGCTGCCTGCATACACATAGCCGAGGATTTCACCGTCCTGATCAAGCACCAGCCACGGGAAATGACCTATCTTGTGCTGGACTCGTGTCCGCATTTCGGCGACCGATGGTATTTCATATTCAAACGAGATGGGCGTATGCTCCACAATCGGCGCATAGATAGACTGGATGCCTTCGGCATCATCTTCGGTTGCTAAGCGGATCATTGAAGGCATAGGGTTTCCTCCTTCTACACTTAGCATATTATTGTAGCTTTGAGTGGGTAAGAGGTCTCTTGTAAGAATCAACAAGAGACCTCCCCATTCAGATTAGCGGTTCTTTATGAGGGTCGATATGCACCAAACCTAGCGACTGGCGAAAAGCCCATATGTTCCTGTAGAAACGCTTCGATTTCGTCAAATGCAAGGTGATCGCCGACGACATCTGAGTAGAAAGCAGATTGAATAGTCAGGTCGGGGCAGATCAGAAAGTCTGCGGGCATCCGGTAGAAGTTCGAGCCTTCTTCGCGAGTGAGCTTATAGCCAATGGCTTCGGCTTCCTGAACATGCTGCGCTTGCTTAGGATTATTCAGGTTCGCCATCGCTTTGGCTTCGGAAGTCTCTACACCAAATAACTCGTAGAGATGTGCATCGGGATCGGCGATAATCGGGAAAGGTGCATCCTGCTTGCCGACATATTGCAGAACACTTTCGCTTGGCGACTCAAAAACAGCGATAATGTTGAGACCTTGGGCATGATAGGCTGGGTATTTTTGGATCAGTTTATGCACCTGCAAATTGCACAGCGCACACGCACCATTGCGGTAGAATGAAAGCAAGACAGGGTTTTGCATGGCGGCGTGCAAAACAACAGGCTGACCAAAAATATCCTCGGTTTCAAAGGCAGGCGCAAGCGTACCAGCGGCGAGTTTCATACGATCTCCTATGGGTAGCCAAACGGACATCTTATCCGCTCAGTCATCGATATAAACCAGATAGTCAGCCTGACTTACTAAATAATAAGATAGACTGACTAAATTGTCAATAAGGAGTTTGGGCGTGGATACTTCAGTTGATCCCGAACAAGTTGAGCAAAAACAAATAGACGACCTACGCCAACAAAATATTGGGCGGTTGTTTCTACGTGCTCACCGTGCTTTTAGCACCCGTTCTGTAGAATTACTGAGGGAGGTGGGGCATGAGGGTCTCAGTCTTGCCCACACAACTTTGTTGGCAAACCTCGACAGGAATGGTACACGTATAAACGTTCTAGCTGAACGGGCAGGAATTACTAAGCAATCAATGGGGCAGCTTGTGATCGATCTCGCACAGCGGGGTTACGTCGAATGCACCCCCGACCCAACCGATGGACGCGCCACCATTGTTACCTTCACCGCGCAGGGCAAGCAGTTTTTGGTAGATGCGTATTACCTCAAACTCAAACTGGAAGCCGAATATACAGCCGTTCTGGGTAAGGAGGATTATCAGCAGCTTCGCACGCTGCTCACCAAGCTTCTGGACGCAATTCAACCGGGAACAGAGCCAGAAGAAACTGAGTAAGCACGATCAAGCATGGGATTGACGCTTGCCAATGTTGGTTGTCGTGTCTTGCTGTGGATGAGGTCGCCGGCGAGCCTGCACAGGCAGCAGGACATGGAAGGTACTCCCCGGCATAAGTTCTTCGTCATGCGCCGGACTCTCTAGCCAGATGCGCCCGCCATGAGCATTGACTGCGCCGCGTGCAATCGCCAACCCCAGACCGGGACCGCCTGCCTTGAAAGCCGTTTTGCCGGATGAGTGCAGCGCTACTTCGCCCAAACGATAGAACTTCTCGAAGACCAGTTTTTGATGTTCAGGGGCTATGCCAATCCCCGTATCAGCGATGGTGAGATGTGCGACGGTGCCAAGTTCTGGGTACTCCATCGACTCTTCGTACACGCAGTCAATCTTGATCGTACCACCATCGGGAGTGAATTTGATCGCGTTCATGACCAGATGGTACAGCGCTTTCGACACTAGCCCCGGATCAGCTTCGATAGTGGGGTAAAGTTCATTCTCTCCGAAATTGACCTCCATATTAAGGTGACGTTCAGCAACGGCAGCACGAAAATCGACTATGATGCCGCGCAAAGCTACCGTTAGGGAGACGGGGATCGCTGCTGCTTCCAGAGTATCCATATCGATACGTTGCACGTCAAGCATATTGTTGACGATCTCATGCAAACGTTGGCTGCCACTCGAAACGCCTTGCGTAATCTCTTGCAGCACGGGGTTATCACGAATGGCTGGATCGGCAAGCAGCATACTGGCGTAGCCCCGCATGATCGTAAGCGGGGTGCGGAGTTCATGAGCGGCAACGGCAATAAAGTCGAGCTTCGCCTTGTCGAGACGTTCCAGTGTTTCAAAGGCTTGTCGCAGTTCGCGGATCGTCATAATATCGTTTTGGCGTAACCTGTCGAAAGTCGTGCGAACCATCGTGAGCGCCAATGTTGCATTTTCAGTGATGGCTTTTTCCATTGCCGATTTGTCGATCTCAAGCACGGTAGTTTCCATCGTCGTTGCCACCGTTGCGGAACGTGGTGCATCTTGGATAATTGCCATTTCGCCAAAGAATTCGCCGGGGCCACCCACGCGCAGCACCAGATCGTCATGTTCGTCGAGACGTTTGGTAATGACCACACCGCCTTCAGAGATCAGGTAAAACGTGTGCTCGTAGGCTCCTTCGTGGCACAATATGGTTTCGGTTGGATAAGTGGCGATTCTAGCCAACCCTGCCAGATGTTTTAGCTCATCCTGACCTAGCGTTGGGAAGGCACGTTCGAGAAGTTCAATTGGTTGTATCGCCATAAAAATTTCCGTTAAATAGTTGACCGGAATTTTTGAAGTTGTATTGTGATCAACGCCGAATGAGATCATGCTATCATTAAACTATCTATCGGGCAACCATAAAGCTTAGGCAACCGATCCTTTACTCATTCGCAGAATCGAGGAATTATGGCTGACGTTTTTTTGATGGGGACTGCGGGTAAATATGACGATCCGAACCGTTCCAAGTGGCGTGAACCTATCAAGAGTGCCTGCACAAAAGCTGGGGTATCCTTCTTCGACCCAGTCGTTCCCGAATGGAACGACAAGGCTATGCAAGCCGAGATCGAAGCCTTACGGAGCGCCCATGTCATCGTGATGGCGATCACCGCTGACACCGCCGGGATCGCGTCGCTGGCAGAAAGTGGGTGGGCAGCACTAAGTGCCGTCACACGCCGCCAAGCATTCGGTATCTATGTAGACTCGATCTTTGTGGCAGAAGGTTTCGACCCGCGTCTGTCACAAGCTTCCGCCGACCTGATGAAGTTTTTACGCGCCTCAAGGCCCATCGATCCTAATGCGCCCGTAGATCCCAACGAGAAGAAAAATGAGGTTGCCGAGCTAGCCGAGGCTTCACGACGCGCGCGCAAATTAGTTGATGGACACGCTACTGAGCTTGCCAAACAATTTCCTCAGCTCAATATGTATGTTGCAGAGAGCCTGTATGCTCTCGCCACATGGACAGTGAATACCGCCTTGAAAATGACGGGTCGTACATCTGGACAAAAATAGCAGGGCTGCACTATGGACAGGGTCGGAGAGCAAGCCGGTTGCGTTATAATTTGCTGTATCGGAAACGTTCACTGAAAGTATAGCGAATCAGTGATTATCCTTCTAGCCACCCAACAGCAGATCGAAAGAAGGAAAAAAGAGGGCAGGTGGGTCTTCG
>JBDTVG010000162.1:0-13080 GCA_040007395.1 Chloroflexota bacterium | reverse complement strand
TTGACCCACCAATTGATCGAGCGCATGTTCGTGCCGACTTTCAAAAACGCTTTGCTCGAAGCACGCCATGACGGCGCAATACTACCGCCCCAGCAGGGTCAATTGGCCTTTACCACTGACTCCTATGTCGTAAAACCTCTCTTTTTTCCGGGTGGGGATATTGGCAAGCTGGCGATCACTGGAACGGTCAACGACTTGGCGATGTGTGGGGCGCGTCCAGCTTTCCTGAGTGTGGCGCTCATTATCGAAGAGGGGCTGCCAATGGAAACCCTCTGGCAAGTTATCCAATCCATGCAGCGCACCGCACAAGCAGCGGGTGTACAGATCGTGACAGGGGATACAAAAGTCGTGGATCGCGGCAAGGGTGACCAGCTTTTTATCAATACGGCGGGAATCGGGATTATCAGTCATCAGCAAGTTATTTCGCCACAAAGCGTACAAACCGGAGATGTTATCTTGCTCTCTGGCGACATTGGACGACACGGCATGGCGATTATGGCTGCCCGCGAAGGGCTGGCTTTTGAAAGTGTCATCGAGAGCGATTGTACACCACTCACCGATCTGGTATTCAGCCTGCTTGACACAGGGGTAGAAATCCATTGTATGCGCGATCTGACTCGCGGCGGTCTTGCCAGCGCTTTAGTCGAGATCGCACAAGCCAGCAGCAAGCACATACACATTGACGAAAGGGCGATCCCAGTGCGCGAAGATGTACGCGGCGCGTGCGAAATTCTTGGCCTTGATCCCTTGTACGTTGCCAATGAAGGGCGGTTTGTCGCTTTCATTGCCGAGCAGGATGCCGAGCGTGCTCTAGCTATCCTACGTGCTCAAGACGGCGCGAACGGAGCCACCATCATCGGGAAGGTTGAATCCGATGAAGACAGCATGGTAACTATGCGTAGTGCTATCGGCGCAAATCGAATCGTCGATATGATTAGTGGAGAACAGCTTCCGCGCATTTGTTGATATAAGCAAATTCCGCCTCGTAAATGACCTCTTTTTTGTAACAGATCGTGAGTATGATCTGGTCGGTATTGTTTTGCCTGTTTATTGCCTCACCGTATGGAAAAATAGCTGACAATCAGCGTAAATTTTTCTGACATTTTGTACTACAGTAAGTACCGCTTTCGCCTTATCCTCAAATAAGCAATGCGCCAAATTTCATAACTACTTTTCGTAATTTGCCATAAGGAGAAACAACATGGCTAAAAATAAGAAATGGGTATATTTGTTTGAGGAAGGCAACGCTGAGATGCGTGATCTGCTCGGCGGAAAAGGGGCAGGGTTAGCAGAGATGGCACGGATCGGCATTCCGGTTCCCCCCGGCTTTACGATCACCACAGAAGCGTGCAACGCTTATTACGAGGCCAGAAAAAATCTTCCTGATGGGTTATGGGATCAAGTTCTCGCCGCGGTTAGCACAATTGAAGAAAAAACAGGCCGACGCTTTGCCGACGCTCAGAATCCGCTCCTCATTTCAGTCCGCAGCGGTGCGAAGTTCTCTATGCCGGGGATGATGGATACCGTCTTGGATCTCGGCTTGAATCAGCAAACACTGGGCGGACTGGCGGATCAGACTCAGAACCCACGATTTGCCTACGATGCGTACCGACGCTTCATTCAGCTTTTCGGCAAAATTGTGCTGGGCGTGGATGGCAATAAGTTCGAGCGTGCGTTGGCCCGTATCAAAGGTAGCCGTCAAGATTCCGACCTGTCCACCGATGAACTGATCAAACTATGCGACACCTTCAAACAGATCGTTTACGATGAAACTGGGGCCGAATTCCCCGAAGAACCTTACGAACAGCTTCGACAGGCTGTTGGGGCTGTTTTTCGTTCATGGTTTGGTCGCCGCGCCGTCGATTATCGCCGCTTGAATCACATTTCCGATACGCTCGGTACCGCCGTCAACGTGCAGGCAATGGTCTTTGGCAATATGGGTAACGACAGTGCTACTGGTGTCGCTTTCACTCGCAATCCGAGTACGGGCGAAGCTGTACTATTCGGTGAATATCTGGTCAATGCGCAGGGCGAAGATGTTGTCGCGGGCATTCGCACACCGCAACCTATCGCCAAACTCAAGCAAGAAATGCCGCAGGTCTATGAGCAGTTTCAGCAGATTGTGCAACGCCTTGAGAATCACTACACCGATGTGCAAGATGTCGAATTTACTATTGAGCGCGGCAAATTGTGGATGCTCCAGACCCGGACTGGCAAACGGACTGGCTTTGCCGCAGTGCGGATTGCCATTGAGATGGTTAGGGAAGGGCTAATTGACCGCGCCACTGCTGTTCAGCGTGTAGATGCAGAATCGCTCAATCAATTGCTCCACCCGATGCTCGACCCAATGGCGCGTGCCGAAGTAAAGGCGATAGGTAAGGGGCTGCCTGCTTCACCAGGTGCTGCATCTGGCAAGGCAGTTTTTGATCCTGACGAGGCTGAGAAAATGGCGGAACATGGCGAGAAGGTTCTCTTGATCCGCAACGAAACGACCCCCGAAGACTTGCACGGCATGATCGCAGCCAAAGGATTGCTCACGGCACATGGTGGCATGACGAGCCATGCGGCGGTTGTTGCACGGGGAATGGGTAAACCCTGTGTGGCTGGCGTTGCCGAACTCCATATCAACTACGCGACGCAGACGGCGGTGCTCGGTGAGGCCACAATTAAGAAAGGCGATTGGCTAACCGTCGATGGCAGCACCGGTGAGGTCTTCGTCGGGTTGCTCCCGGTTGTAGAATCAACCCTTTCGGGCGATTTCGAAACCTTAATGGCATGGGCTGATGAATTCCGCACGATGGGTGTGCGCGCCAATGCCGACATCCCGCGTGATGCGAAGGTTGCCCGTGCGTTTGGCGCTGAAGGCATCGGGTTGTGCCGTACAGAGCATATGTTTTTCGAGGGAGATCGTATTTCCGCAATGCGTGAGATGATCCTTGCCGATACGCTGGAAGAACGCCAGACCGCCCTCGCCAAGATCGAACCACTTCAACAGAGCGACTTCGAAGGGTTGTTCCGCGAAATGGACGGGTGGCCGGTCATCATCCGCACATTAGATCCGCCGCTACATGAGTTCCTGCCACATGGCAATGTTGAAATCCGGGCGCTGGCGGAAAAACTGGAATTGAGCTTCCAAAAGGTCAAAACGCGCGTCGAAAGTTTGCAAGAAGCCAATCCAATGCTGGGCCTGCGTGGTTGCCGCTTGGGAATTCTCTATCCTGAGATCACGGAGATGCAAGCCCGCGCGATCTTCAATGCGGCGGTGGCTGTCCAACGTGAAGGCATCACCGTCCATCCTGAAGTAATGATCCCACTGGTTTCCACTGTTGCTGAACTGAAACTCCAAGCTGACTTGGTACGTCGCGTTGCCGAAGACATTCAGGCTACCAATAATATCAAGCTGGATTACAAGATTGGTACGATGATCGAACTGCCACGTGCAGCGTTGGTCGCCGATAAGATTGCTGAGGTCGCCGAGTTCTTCAGCTTTGGTACGAACGACCTGACACAGACAACGCTTGGTTTGAGCCGTGATGACGCTGGACGCTTCCTACCCATGTATGTGGATCGCAAAATCTTCGCACAAGACCCCTTCCAGACCATCGATCAGGAAGGCGTTGGGCAATTGGTCCAAATTGCTACGGAGCGTGGGCGGAAAACGTCGTCAACATTGGAAGTCGGTATCTGCGGCGAACATGGCGGCAACCCTGCCAGTGTCACGTTTTTCTATGGTGTAGGCTTAGACTACGTAAGCTGCTCACCATACCGTGTACCAGTTGCCAAACTTGCAGCGGCTCAAGCCGCATTAATAGCTCAAGGCGCATTGGTCAAGATTGATAAGTAACATCAGTTAACTCACCTTCTGCGTAAGGTGAGTCAGTTAAAACATTCGTCTATAATTCAACACCCGCCATGGGGTAGTCACCTGAAACAGGAGGGGGCTGTGCCGACAACTTAACACATCTCAGCCAAGAATCCCGCCTCAGGCAGCCAGTCGGTAGCAATGATGCAAACCGCCCAAGATGGGAACGGAGTGGACTTGACCAGCGCGCAATTTCGGTGTGATTTCGTTTGGCAACGGGACTGGGATGTGTTGCCCAATCCCCTGATGCGGAAGGAAATGGGAGTATCTTTTCAGGCGACTCTCACCTGCGTCTATACCCCTGTTGGATAACCACCCACCGTGTGGGTGAGTCCACAGCGTGACCCTCTTCACTGCTACGGAGCACTTGTGGTTCGCACCGGTCGTGCCATGGCACGACCGGTGCGAACCAGCGCGGTCGCTGCCAATTTTATCCGTTGCTACTTCTGCTGTTTTCCACCCAAGCTATGCTTCTGTTGTTCGACCGTGCCCTTAGCATTTTGGCCCAGCCATTGACCAATTGCCCCATGAGAATCCCCGTTTGGAACTGCTCTAGTTTCCGCCAACCTATCCCGATTAGAACCCGCAAGCACACGTCTGGGAGCAAGCCCGCGATGCGATCAGTCATAACCATGAATAGTCCGTCTTTGACCGCTTCATCGAGGACTTTGACACTTTTCTGAACGAAACGCCATTCCAGACCGAGTTTATGCAGCACTACGCCCGCCTATCGATCCTGTCATTTCTTTGATTGAGTTTTCCATTAGGAAACGAAAAAAAACATTTTGCAGACAGAATAGATTCGTCATGTAAAAGATTTATATTTTGACATCTAAAATGCCAGATATTATGATTGCAGCAATAATGTTGTATTCTAATTAAAACGCTGGCGAACTCGCAATACCTGCTAATTCCTCAGAAACACTGGGAAACCCAAATGGCAAAACCCTACGAAAATTCGGAGTCGGAGATTGTTCATTATACGTCGATTAATGAGCAGGTCTACACCATCTTGAAAAAGCGGATTATTGAACGTCGCTTTCCGGCAGGAGCCAAATTGGATATCAATGCACTTGCCGACGAACTCGGTATTAGCAGAATGCCTGTGGTAGAAGCACTTACACGCTTAGAGACAGAAGATTTGGTGGAACGCCGCAACCGCGTGGGGACTTTCGTAACGCCTTTGGATCGCACCCGATATGAAGAAATCTACGCCACCCGTGAGATGATCGAGCAATGGGCTGCTCAGGCAATTGTTGCGCGGATTACGGATCAGAATATTGCTGAACTGTGGCATGTATTGGAACAGACCCGGCACCTTTTGGAGAATGTGACCGAGGATATCTTCGACTACCAGCGATACAGTGAGTACGACGGCATGTTCCATCTGTCACTCATCAAATTGTGCGGGAACTCCTATATCATGAATTTCTACGCGTCCATGAATAGCCATGTGCAGATCGTCCGAGTTTTATCACTTGAGGCACTCAAGCGCAGCCAAGAGACGCAGATCGAGCATGAAGACATTCTACGCACATACGAGCGGCGTGATGTCGAAGAAGTCCGAATGGCACAATCTATACACCTCGAAAAGAGCCGGATCGGAGTCCTGAAGACACTAGAACTGCACAAAAATATATGAATCCTCTCGCGTGATTCGCCCCAATCTGAGCTTTGCCTAATCGCTAGCATCTAATAGATAGAACCCTATCGCCTGCGAAATAAATCCCGCCTTTTGTCCAGAGCAGGATGCACAAAATGTGTATCCGGTGATTCGGTGTGTTTCCAGTATAAGCGCCCAATACCTCTTGACATAAAGACAGAAATTCATTATTCTGTTAAATGCGTCATGCAGAATGTAATATATTACATGGCAGCACTTCCGCACTGGCGACAACTCTGATATGTTGCTAACGGCGCTATCTCATTGCATGGAGCCAGAACACCACAGCCTAGCCGGTGTGGAGTACAAAAGTAGTGCCGAGTGAGGCAAGTGCACCAACCGTCGATCATGTCTAGTGTCAGAGGAGGTAGCTTAAGTTAAGGGTCAATTCAAGAAAATTCAATCGATTTTAGTCAGGCATTCTTTATCTACATTATTTTGGAGGATCAATATGTTCAAAAGACTAACATTAGTCGCATTTCTGGCTTGCATGGTGCTGCTCGTTGTATTGGCAGCAAATAACAATTCGGCACGAGCTCAAGACGCGACCCCTGATGCCACCATGGCGGCAACCCCAACGGCTGCGCCGCTTTGCGGGCCACTGTCAGATTTGGTCGTCACGCCAGCAACCCCTGATCCAGCCAATGCCTCGCGGGGGCCAATCGTCTATGTGCCAAAGTCTACCGACGCGAGCTACTGGCTAACTGTCCGAAAGGGCGTTGATACGCGGGCAAAAGAACTTGGGTATAAGTCAGACTATCAGGGACCTGCCAAGGCATCAGATATTGCAGGTCAGGTTAATCTCATTACCAACCTAATTACCAGCAAGCCCGCAGGTATTTTGCTATCTGCTGGTGATACGAAGGCACTTGTAGCTCCCGCGCAGGCCGCTGCCAAGGCTGGCGTTCCGCTCGTTACGGTTGACGCCGGCATTGAGGGAGATGATGCGGTTGCCTATATTGCTACCGATAATGTTGCCGCCGCCGGAGTATCAGCAGATACATTGGCAAAACTGATTGGCGATAAGGGTAAAGTCGGAGACCTTGGACTGGACGCTGGCTCTCAGACTGGTATTGAACGTGAGCAGGGCTTCGTCGATGCGATGAAGAAGAACCATCCAGATGTCACGGTCGTACCCGTCCAGTACACCAAAGGCTGTGATCCAGCAACTGCACTCAATACCGCAACCGATATCCTAACAGCAAATCCTGATCTGGTTGGCTTCTACAGCGCGGGCGGCCCGTGTGCATTGGGTATTGCCCAAGCTGTGAAGGCCAAAAAATTGGAAGGCAAGGTCAAGATTGTAACTTTCGATGCCATTACCGAATCAATACCATTGTTCGAGGATGGCACAATCACGGCGATGGTCGCGCAGGATCCCTTCCAGATGGGCTATTGCGGCGCTACCGTAATTGATGCGGTCATTCACGGTGTGAAGCTGCCCGTCACGAAAGTGGGCATCGGCGTAACGGTTATCACGATGGACAACTACAAGACGTCCGCTGTTCAGAAGATTCTCAATCCCTAATATCCCACATTCATTCACATGGCAAGCCAGAACTGACTAGTTCTGGCTTGCCAGAATACTTGAAATAACTGATGCAACTATTAGGGTAAATGAGGTTCATCTCAACTGTGGACGAAAAACGTGCCCCCTTGCTTGAAATGCGAAATATCAGCAAATCATTTTTTGGGGTTCCTGTCTTGCAAGCCATCAATTTTGACCTCTACCCCGGCGAGGTCCATGTTTTATTAGGCGAGAACGGGGCTGGTAAATCGACCCTTATGAAGATTCTGAGTGCTGCTTACCGACTCGATAGCGGGCAAATCCTCATCGATGGTCAGGAGCAGCATTTTAAAGTCCCCGCAGATGCTCAAACGGTCGGAATTAGTACCATCTACCAGCATTTCAATCAATGTTTAGATCTAACCATTGCAGAAAATATATTCTTGGGTAGACCGCCGCGCACCCGCTTTGGTTTGATCGATTGGCGGCAAATGAACCGCGATGCACAAGCCGCACTATCCAACGTTAACACCAATCTTGATGCACGAACAAGAATCGGAACGTTGAGTATTGCTTCACGTCAGGTCGTGGAAATAGTATCCGCCATAAACCGCCGCACACGCATTCTGGTGATGGACGAACCAACCGCAGCGCTAAGTGAGCAGGAAGTCAAGCGCTTGTTCGAGCTAATTCGTAGTTTGACAGAACGCGGTGTTGGTGTCATCTATATCTCGCATCGAATGGAAGAACTGCAAAGCATAGGTGACCGTGTAACCGTGCTACGGGATGGTCGCAACACGGGGACTCATAAAATTGCGGAAATGGATCTTGATAGTTTAGTGCGTTTGATGATCGGGCGGGACCTGAACCAAACGAATATAGCACCACTGCCAGACGATATGCCCGAAACGCTACGAGTTGAGAATCTAACCAGAAAAGGCAAATTCCAGTCTGTCAGTTTTTCGGTGCGGCAGGGGGAGATTGTCGGGATATCGGGGCTGATGGGTTCAGGACGAACTGAGTTGGCACAGTCAATCTTCGGTGTTCACCCTCTCACCTCCGGCGAAATTTATATTCGTGGACAGCGCGTCAACATTCGCATTCCCGGTGATGCCGTAAAGTTAGGCATCGGTTTTCTAACGGAGGATAGGCTGGGCGATGGGCTTGGAGCCAGTCTAAGTATTCGTGATAATATGTCGCTGCCCTTGTGGGCCAGTGGACAGGAATATGTTTATGGCTTATTCCTGAACAGGCGTAAAGAGCGCCAACTCAGCAACGAGTATTCTCGTCGCCTGAATGTACGTGCCACAAACATGAGTATGCCCGTGCGATATTTAAGTGGTGGCAACCAGCAAAAGGTTGTTCTGGCAAAGTGGCTAATTGCTCGATGCTCTATTCTCATTGTGGATGAGCCAACTGCGGGAATTGACATCGGAGCGAAGGAAGAAGTCCACCGCTTACTCATCAATTTCACGCGTCAGGAGGGGGGAACCGTTATCATGATTTCCTCCGATTTGCCGGAGATACTGAAACTCAGTGACCGCATACTTGTCATGGCTAAAGGACACATGGTCAAAGAGTTAAACCGTGCTGAAGCTACTGAAGAAATCGTTATGGGCTATTCATTGACATCAATTAAAGGTTAATATAGATGGCAGAAACCGTACAAACTGACCAGTTGGATAACAGCGATGTCGTTCAGCGTCGCACCAATTGGCTGCGAGAACTCACGCAACATCCAGCCGTTTCTTTGACAGCGATCCTACTTTTGATGTGGATCATCCTCTCGCGGTTGTCGCCATATTTTTTCAGCTTGGACAATGTCCTGCAAATTACCTTGCAAGCGGCTGTGGTGGCAATGATCGCTGCTGGCGAGACGTTCGTCATTTTATCTGGTGGCATTGATCTATCGGTTGGATCGATCTTTGCCATGAGTGCGATGACAGCCGGGCTGGTCATGCAAGCAAAGATGCCGATTCCCATCGTGTTAGCTGTCGGTTTGCTTACTGGCGCAGTCTGCGGATTAGCCAATGGATGGGGTGTAAGCAAACTTCAACTTCCGCCTTTTATTGTCACCCTCGGCACAATGAGCATATTGCGTGGATTTGCGCTGCTGATCAACAAGGGTATTCCCATTTTTGGGGCAAATCCAGACTTTGCTTTTCTGGGGCAGGGTCGCGTTTTCGATCTGATTCCGGTTCCCTCACTCGTTGTGCTGGGTGTCTATATCCTCTGCTGGTTTATTTTGCGTCAAACTCCATTTGGACGATTTACCTACGCCGTTGGCAGTAATCCCGAAGCGGCACGTCTGGCGGGTGTAGGAATGAGTCGCCAGATTATTAGCATCTATGTGTTGTGCGGTGTCTTGGCTGGACTAGCGGGAATGACAGAGGCTTCGCGCCTCAGCAGCGCCCAACCTGCGGGTGGTGTGGGGCTTGAACTCGATGCCATTGGTGCTGTGGTCATTGGGGGGACAAGCCTGTTTGGAGGCGAAGGCAATATCGTGGCGACCCTTATTGGCGCGCTGATGATCGCAACCATACGCAACGGATTGAACATCGTCGGTATCGAAGCGTTTTGGCAAAATGTGGTGACAGGATTCATCATCATTCTGGCGGTTTATCTTGATCGGCTGCGCCGCCTTCACGGGGCAGCGTAATTTTTCGCTTTAGGGCACTAAAAAGGCAGGGATCTGTGGGTACCCGTCAGTTGTTTGAGATCGCGGTGAAGTTGCTCGATGTTCTAACGCACGGCATTCTCGTGTTGAATGGGGTGAAGGGTCAGCGTGCCTTCTGGAGGGTTGGTGATCACCCAATCAATGTTCGCCGTTTGTGGCAACTAGCTTGAATAACTGCACTTTGAAGGGCTGTTCCTTGAGCTTAATGGTTAGCCCTTGTTCAAGACGAACAGGGATCCAGTTAATAGCGGTCAAGTGAATATAGCCTTGTTCTTTGGTCAGGCTGACCAGCCGATTGTCTTTGAGGGTAGTCACAAAAACCATCTGCAATCGGATAATCAGTTTGAGGTTATCCGCTGGCCTACCAATTGTCAAACAGAATGGTCTTGGCTTTAATCTGCTTATCAGACTTGGCCCGGATAAGCATCTTCCGGAAATGCTCGTTCTTCGTTTTGCCAAGTAATTCTATGTATTGGCGTTTATTCATCTTGATTCTACACTACCTCATCTCATCCGTTACCCAAGCGAAAATCCTGCATTTAATAATCCTATGCAAGAGATTTCTTGTAGAAAATTGAAATGCTCTTTGATATGAGATAGTTCAAGAAATCTATCTTAGCATTGATATTTTTGTAGCACCAAATTGCTGTTGCTGGCAACAAATAGTTAACTCGTGTCACGCAATTTGCAGCAACGCCGCACCGTTGATCTGACTGTGCTTGAGCATCTGCGCGATTCGCAGCGCAACGCACTGTGTGGCCCTTGCCTATATCCGATAGGGCTAGCGCGTCGGCAGCGCTGATGGAGTCCATACCTTACCTAGACTGTTGAGCGCGATAATCGCTGATCCAATGGCGGCATCGTGTCGCGCTGGAACAACCACTGCACTGGGTAACGCGGTGCGTACTGTAGTTGCATACCGATCCCGCAGCAGCACACAGTGATCGAAGATGCCGCCGGACATGACTAAGGGGAATGGTAGACTATCTGGCTTTTCCATACTAAGCTGTTTGCCTGCCGAGATCGCGTTTTTAGCCAGATTATCCGCCGCACAGTTGATGATCTCGGTGGCGGCTTGGTCTTCTTCGACCAGCGTAATCACCGCTTCTGCCAACGCCGCAATCTCATTGATCTGCCGCCCCGGTACATACAGCCAATCCATGAGATTATCGGGAGTCTTCAAATGCAACCGTGCCAACACCCTTTCAGTAAGCCGTGTGGCTGGCCCAGTCTTGTCCTCGGCGCGAAAAATGGCGATCAGCATTTCCCTAGCAATATCGTAACCGCTGCCCCGATCCACCAGATAGCCCTGTCCGCCAACTCGTACCTGCTGTCCCTGCTCATTGACTCCCATCGTGTTAGAGCCTGTGCCGCTAATCGTGACGATACCGAAGCGCTGTTCGGCAGCACCGACTAACGCGGAAATCGTATCATTCTCCACACTGATTCTTTTGCCGGGGAAGGTTGTTTCAAGCTGCTGTTTAAATAATGCCTGATCGCCGGCATGATCCATTCCCGATAACGCCGCCGCAATCGCACTGATATTCGCGAGGCCAACAGGTTGCGCAGCCTCGGTAATCGTTTGCTCTAAGATCCGACAAACAGCCTCCAAACCAATATTGTGTTGATTAGTTGGGCCACCTTCGACGCGGTTCAGTTCGTTAAGTTGGCTGTCGATCAGTACAACGGTAGTATGAGTTGCACCACCGTTCACGCCGATCACAAAAGTGGGCAAAGTGTATTGCTCCCTCATCGTTGGAAATAACCATAGCTTCAAGGTGACGATTATCGCGTAAACATTCCAGTATTTCCAGATGCAGCCCCTTTGCTGGATATACTTATGCTGGTGCTATTGCTCGGCAACAGTCATACGGTAGCCAAATCATCGATGACGTAGGGTATTCTGTGGCATTTGTTACAAACGCACAATCTCATCGAATTGACACCGGAGGGGACTCAGCAGTATGCTACACTTCGTCCACTGCCGATTCTCTCAACAACAGCATTTGCATTAAAGGGTAAGCATCCCTAAGAAGGACGACACGCAGTGAACATGACCGCCCCTATTGACGATGTTCAGCTTGTTGAGCGGCTTCGCAAAGGCGATGAAAACGCTTTCGCTTGGCTTCTGGAAATGTACCAGAGTCTCATGGTACGTATTGCGCTCATGTATGTCCGTGAACGCGAAGTTGCTGAGGAAGTGGTGCAGGAAACGTGGTTGGGTGTACTGCGCGGCTTGGATCGGTTTGAAGGCCGTTCCTCGCTCAAGACATGGATTTTTAGTATTCTGACGAACTCCGCCAAAACACGGGCGCAGCGTGAAGGGCGGTCTATCCCGTTTTTGCTGCTGGAAACCGACGATGCACCTGATTCCGATGAATCAACGGTTGAACCCGAACGGTTTTCTGGTGAGACCGATCATTGGGCAGTACACCCCGATAGCTGGGACGATGTTCCTGAAGCGTTATTGCTCTCTCAGGAGACGCAAGCAGTGATCCATCAGGCGATTCAGGCACTCGCCCCGAATCAGCGCAAGGTGATCACGCTCCGGGACATTGAAGGCTGGAGTTCTGAAGAAGTTTGTAACGTTTTGGAAATCAGTGAGACAAATCAACGAGTGTTGCTGCATCGTGCGCGAGCGGCTGTTCGCGGTGTCCTCGAACAATATCTTGGCGGGAAAAACGGCTAACAATGAGTAAAGCGGAAAGTAATGTGAAATGTGATGGCTGAGACTGAATTAACCTGCAAAGAACTGGTAGAACTTGTAACAGACTATCTCGAAGGGACGTTGCCCCTTGAAGCACACCAACGCTTCGAGTCCCATCTAGTAGGCTGTAAAGGGTGTCAAGCCTACCTGAAACAAATGCGAAAGACTATCACACTGGTCGGCAAGCTGACCGAAGAATCGGTTACGCCCCGCCAAGAGCAAACCTTGCTTCGCGTTTTCCGCCATTGGAAAACCGAGACTCCTGCCCAAAACTCCAATAGTTCGGACTGACACAACCCTTTACCCAGCCATTGATTGAGTACTAAACTCGATTTGGCTCAAATGGCTGTGTTAGATGCTGCAAAGTTTAGCAATCAAAGAGAGGGTGAGTAGATTGGATCTCCTATTAAAGTCCACCATCCGGGAGCGTGATTAAAACAATAACGCAGATCTCCCGGCTCGCCCCATTTCAAGCCGCCGCAACTTGGACAAAATGCCGTTTCATCTTGACTACGACCTGTACCACCACAAATTTTACATACGGGAAGAAACGCTTCAAGACACCATACATTTTCGTTTTTTCTTTCAAGTAAAACCATGTATCGATTATTTGCTAGTCACCCGACAGTAGGAGGGAAAGGGCTTGCAGGGCAGGAAAATGCCG
>JBDTVG010000161.1:0-15062 GCA_040007395.1 Chloroflexota bacterium | reverse complement strand
CCCCTTGCTTTTAGTATAGCCGTTTCCTTTAACTCCTATCTGATCTGACCACTAGCGCCGATTTCTGGCGACTTATACCCCTCAGCATATTCTCTAAATCGGTGTATACTCAAAGAAATACAAACAATTTAGAGAAGCCGCCGTGAATAGACGAACCACTACCGAAAAAGCTGTAAAAGCGGTTAATTATCCCGATGTGCTTGGGGTGATCACCAATGGCAAACACTTGAATCTGGATGTTTTGCAGATCGCGGTGGCAACCCGCCCAGCAGCGATTAACGCGGGTAAACCATTTGATGCCCTGCTATTTCTCCAAAACGCTTCCGGCGGCGATGTCGACGCAGTGCTGCGGTTGATCGTGCCAGAAGCGGACAGCGTCGGACACAAAGGCCGTTTTAGCTCCAAGTTCACCAAGCCGATCCGTATTGGCTTGCGTTCAGGCGAAGTCGGTTGCGCCAACCTGCCAATCCTTAGCACAGCGCAGACTACCCCCGGCAGCGGCTATACACTCCAGCTTGACGTTCAGGTCGAATCGCAACAGCGTGGCGTACCGCGAGTGCGCGATCTGAGTGGTGGCACGATCTTCGATCTAGAGGATCTAGCTAACGAACGGCAGCAAGCGATTCAGGGCTTGATGGGCTTCAATTACTCGATAGAGACTGTTGGCAAAACATCCGCGACAAAAGCAACATTCGCTGCACCGTTTGAAATCTTGCCCGCCGCCATCAGCGGATTGCCACAGGATCTCAAGCCTTCCTATATATCGCTATGGACTCCCGCCGATCACCCCGATGATGCGGCATTGGCAGAGAAAGCCAAGTCTTTCACGGCGGTCATTTTGCCACAGCTAAAGCGCAGCAACGTTTTCTTCCCGCTGCTCAAAGCTACCCAATTGCATTTCGAGCAGGCAGGTTTTCGGTTGTGGGCTGGCGAAGCGATTGCCATCACCAAATTGCTGACGTTGGTGCTTGAAACAGGAATACCGCCCACTGCTGCCGGGACTCAACCTGTGTATCCACGCTGGTTCGCCAAACTCTGTCGGCTTGTTATCCGTGATCCGCAAGCAACCAGCCAACTGGATCGCCTTGTGTCGGCATCGTTATATTCAGAATTAATCACTGATGCGAGCGTGCTTGGCTTTACGATGCTGACCACCATTACTAACGAGCAGTTTGGGACTGCCGAGGAAATGAACGCTTACGCTAAAGATCTGGTCACTATGCTAAACGGCAAAGGGGATCCGATAGACTTGACGCACGCCTATTTGCCGCTGGTGCTGGCAGGGATAGGCTGCAACGGACGAATTGTGATGCCACGCGAGGAAGAGTCTGACACCGTTACCTTAATTGCAAACGCTTACAAGAAACGCGCTTTAGAGATGGATGAAGGCAACAAGTTTATCTTTGACATGGCAGATATATTGATCGCACGTGCTCAGGAAAAAAATCAGATTATGCTCGACTGAAAATGCGAATAATACGAGGACTTTACTTTGCCGACCAACCCTGATCTCTATTCACCTGAAGAGTACCCGGATGTGCTCGGCACCATCACTGGTGGTTCACGTTTGAATGTCGATATGGTGCAGTGCGCGTTCACGGTCTATCCGAACGCTACGGCGCTGGGACAGCCTTTTGAGGCATTGGTTCTATTGCAGAATATGTGCGACAAACCGATTCAAGTTCAAATTAATTTACAAATTCCGCGCAAGGATTCGCTTGGCAATCGGATGAGTCTCATCGCGGCTAAGGATGAGATCGTTGTGAATATGCAGCCCGGCGAAACGGGTTTGCTACATGTCCCGATTGTGCCGCACCTGCCCACTCAGCCTACCCAGAACAACACGATGAGTGTTCGAATCCAACCACGTGTGCCCAAAGCCTATAAGCTGGTACGCCATGCCGACGGCGGGCGGCCTGCGACAGCGTTGAATATGTCCCTACTGCGCCTAAACATTCTACGCGAAGTGAGCTTTATGGCAGTCTCACAAGTTGCCGGGGTACTTACCGCACCTTTCAATATTATCCCCGGTCAGGTACAGACGATGGCTCCTGCCGCCAATCGCTACGAGACACTGTGGTCGGTTAAGGAACTGCCCAACGAACAAGCTCGCTACGCTGCTTCGGTCAAGGATGCTGAACGTTTCGCCGCTACTTTGAGTCGCAGCACCGTAATGGAACCGCTTCTCGCCATCACCGAACAACGTTTTGCACAGGCAGGCTTACCACTGCATCCCGGCGAAACCCTGTTTGCGGTCAAGACTTTGACGTATATCATGGAAGATGGACTCGATCTCGAAACGGGCTTTGGGCTGGTCAATGGGCGTTGGTTTAATCGGCTGGTGAGTGTCGTGTCCGACCAATACATGACTCAGGATGAGGATCGGCTGTGTTCTTTTCTATATACTGCGGTGGTCTACGACGCAGTGCGGGTTGGCCTGAATATTGTCGAACGCTATGCCCGCCAAAAGTTCGGCACACAAGACGAACACGCTGCCTATGCTGAAGCAGTGGTGGGAGTGTTAGAAGGCCGTAATCAGGTGGATCTAGGCCATGTCTATCTTCCACTAGTGCTGACGGGTATTGTCCTCAATTTGACGATCAAAAGCTCAAAGGAAAATCTGTGGGATAGTCTTGCCTCTCTTAAAGAGGCGTGGACAGGGCGTGTCCGGTTAGCAGACAGCACCATTGAACCAATCTCTCAGATCCTTACTGCGTTTATCAAAGATGCAGAGCTAACGCTCACGCGCAGCCGCGTACCACGCCCAGACGGAAAATAATCAATATTAACAAGCCCGACCCTTTGCAGCATTTGGCGCTAGGGCTGGGTTGTCGCGACCCCTTGAGGCGTTTCTGCGGGGCTGACAGTCCCCTGCTTCGCCGCTGCCGTTTGGGTGAATCGATCTCGAAGCGAACTGCTGCCTGCACTAGTGGTAGGTAAGCCGGGGATAGGGGTAGCAAATGTATCCCGAATCAATGGGATGCCCACTATTATAAAAAGCGCGAGTAGGACAATAACAACGAACAATCCAACGCTAAGCATTATTCTGCGTCTGCTCATTCACATCTCCCCTTAACAGATCGAAGCGTCTACCTTTTCAAGTACAAGCTTATCTATGATAACACGGGATGAATATTGACGTGCCATACCAACAGTTTATCACTTGGTATTACTTTTAGTGACAAACTGTTGGTGGCACAATTAGGGTAATCGTGTTATTTAGCGGGCGTTGCCGTACTCTGCGATTCACGCGCCACAATATTTACCACAAGGCGCATCGCATCCTCGACCTTGAGCAACCCACCGATGTCTGGGACTTTGATGCCAAAATCGCTCATGTTTAGGTCGGTGACAGCGCGAACAACCAGCGTGCCGCCCGTGAACGTTCCGGTTGCATCGAAGACTGTTTCGCGTTTGGTGTCGTGTGCGGTCAAGGTGCCTTTAATCTGGAACTTCAATGCTGCGCCATCTTGATAAGCGCCTGTAGGAAGCCCCATCACGGTAATGTCTGTCAGGGTAGCGAATGGGTATTTGTTCGACTGTAGAAAATTCTGCCGAATAAAGCCATCACGTCGATCATTGTCGGATTTGAGTTCGCTGACGTTGATATTAATATCACCCATCTGACTATTGGCAACATTGGTACGGTCAAGTGCGATGTCGCCACTGATTGTCTTCGTAATGCCTACGGCCCCATTGAATCCAGCAGGCAAGTTCATGAAATTGCCTTGTAGGAAAGTTTCAGTGGTCAGGTAACATGCTTGAGACTCACTGCCGACAATGCTCAAGAAGGCGATGTCATCACTGCCAGATGGCGCAGCCGCGGCTTGAGTCGCTGCCATAGCCTCGGCAGTGGCTTCTGGGGTGGCATCGTTAGCGGCGGTCAGGCTTAGAGGAGCCGTCAGTTTATCTTCTTCGCATGATTTGTAAAGTGGCGTTTGAGCAGAGACTACAGATGGAGCGGCAAGCAGATTGAAGCCGCTAAAAATTAGAGCGATCACTATGGCAGTAGTGAAGGCAAACGACAGTTTATTGATATTCATCGAGTCAACGTCCTTAGAATTCTGAGAAGTAGCAACGCTACAATATAGGCAATAGGCTAAACAATAGAGAAAAGAGATAAATGGCTTGTGAGTAAGATATGATGAACGTGTGAGTTTGGCTGGTAATTTGCATAGTTAGCACGGCTTTGAGTCATGTCATGATATAGCCCCTAGCTAGTTTGTTCCCATGCAGCGATACCTAACCCCGCTGTGACCCCTGTAAACAGATCCTCAGTGACTAGTTTTTCTGGCCCGAACAACTGACCAAGCATCTCCAAAAAGATAGGAATACTAGACGAACCGCCAGTCCGCACGACCGCATCGATCTCTTGCGGGGCTAGACCGGAACGCTCTGTCACATCGATCACTGCATCGCGAATACGCCGCCATTCGGGGCGAATGTAACTCTCGAACTGAGATCGCGTGACGGGTTGCCAGATGTCCAAATCCTCCCCGGTAAAGCGAATGAGATCGAACATCGCACTCGATAGGTTGCGTTTACCTTGCTCAACCGATTCAAATAGGGCAAAACCATAAAAATTAAAGATGAGTGATTCGAGGGCAAATAATCGAGCCGGGGCTGAACAGTTAGCCTGCATTCTGTGCAAGAACTGGTGGTTTTCGAGAGTCGCCAGAGTCGATAATCCTTCCCATTCGGTAATCTGTTCGATCAGGTGGCGCGGGACAGGAAGCGACTTTTCGCCCCATGTTACATCGCTGCCAAAGTGAGGGGTGAGCGCTAGTTCCACAATCCGCTGGTCAAATCTGTCGCCGGCGATGCCGACACCGCCAATCGCCAGAATTTCAATCGGTGCATCAGGGATCACGCGCATCACGGTCAGGTCAAGTGTACCGCCGCCAAAGTCATAAACCAGAATGTTTTGAGGCTTGCTAACCGATTGTGCATAATGTTTGGCGGCAGCAGCAGGTTCAAACTCGAAGTCGATGGCTGTGAAGCCTGCCATCTCGGCGGCACGGCGCAGCCGACTCTCGGCAAACTGGTCATCGTCATCGCTCTCCGCGCCGACAAAGTGGACAGGTCGCCCTAACACAACCTCAGTAACTTCTTCGCCAAGCAGTTCCCCCGCCCGTAAACGCACAGCCCGTAAATAGAGCGCGATCAGTTCTTCAAGGCTGTACTTTCTGTCAAAAATCATCGTGCCTTGATACGGAGTCGCCAGAGCGCTTTTTAATGACCGCAGCAGGCGACCCGGCTCCAATTCATCAATGGTGATATGCACATCCGTTGAAATGGTCGGCAAATCGCCAAAATCCATTTCGACACGCCCGACGCGCTTACGTACCATCCGCCGTTCACGGTTGATATTTTGTGCGTTGTACAGTTCGACAGCTTCTTGACCAATAAATAGCTCATGATCGCGGGTTAGGTAGATCACACTGCGGATGGTGCTAGACTGTGCTACCGGGTCTAGGCGCAATACATTGATGGTACTGCCGTTATAGACAGCAACCCCTGAGTTGGTTGTTCCAAAGTCCATCCCAATCCGCATAATCAGCGTCCTTGTTCGCCGACGAAAGCCACAATTGAGTCGCCAACAGTCAATCCCGGCAGCAGTAACCCTGTTTCTGTTCTAGCTCTGAAGGGTAAATCGGCTTGGCTTATGTTCAGTAAATGCCCGTAGGCAGTTAAGATTGTGAAGTGTTTGCTGGCAGTCGCGCCCAAAATGGTATGACCTTTGAACAGCGTAACGCCCGCACTACCCGGTGAGCGGCGCGGCTTGAAATCGACGGAGGATCGGATAAACAATTTGCCTTCCATCGTCAGAAAGGTTAGATCCGTTTCGCTGTTGAGGGCGACTAGACTCGCAATCGTATCGCCTTTGGCAAGATCAAATACTTGACTGCCTGTGGCGACAATCGCTTTTTCGGGGAAGCGGGTCCAGCGGCCTGACCGGGCAATGGCGAACAGTTCCGCGTTATATGAAGGAACTGCCGCTACAACCTGATCGCCGGGGATAATATGGCGAAGTAGCTTGTCCCCCTTGCTCGCAATACGTGGGATCGCCCCCATAAGCAGGCTGTAAACGTAACCGTTTTGGGTAAGCACTGTCATAAAGTGGTAGGTTTCAAGGACAGCCTGATCAAGAATAGTCGCTATATTGTTGGGATTGCCTAGCAGGGCAGGAGCATTATCAGGTGTAGGCAGATCGTTGAGCGAGATATTGAAGGCTTGCGACTCGGCGGTAATGACTAGCAGCCTTGCCAGTGCATCGCAGATCAGTAATGATACATTGTCGGGAGACTGTCGCCCCAAGTCATTTTTTATGGCATCGTCCAATGGCGCTTTTATCTCGATACGATCTGCCGCATAGACCAGCAGTTGTCGTGCGATGTGCCCCTGCTGCAAGGCCACTTCTAGTTCACGGATACGTTGTTGCAACGCTTCTACATTGGCGTTTTCGGATTCGCCGCGTGTCTTGCGCTTCAACGCGATCATTTCACCGCGCAACGCTTCGTTCTGCTTGTCGAGAAAAGACAGCCGATCTGCCAGCATTCGAATCAGGTCAATGGCAGTGTCAGGATGCTTTTCGGCTTCAAGTACCCACCATTGCGCGTCCTTTTTATCGAGCATGGTTAGCCTCCACATTCTTCGTGTGAAAAACAGTGCAAAAACAGGAGGAATGGATAATTCCCCCTGTCTAAAGCGTATACTGCTTCAGTAAACTAGATTTCTCTGCGTTGGGTGAGCTAATAGCTATGGTTCTGGACGAAGTTAACGATCACAACATTCTCATTGCACCCGGTATGGGTTTGGACAGTTACGGTGTCAGAGACCGGAGCGCCGGTTCTGCCAAGTAACTGCACTGTATATTGATCCTGACGTGGGATAGCTCCAAGAAAGACCTCGAAGCCACTTTCGCCAAAACGCGGTTCGGTGCCAGTGTAATGGACTTCATCGATATTGCCATTACTACCTGTTACCCGGATCGCCAACCCCTTGATCGGCTTACCCGCGAGATCAGTGACCGAGCCAGCGATACTTTGCCAGTTACAAGCATCAGGACTCTTGTTGGCGGAATAACGCCCCGGTTCAACCGTAAACGGAAACGGCGAAAGCGTAAATTGCGGTGATGGCGACAGTATCACCAATTGCAGTGTTTCCGTGACGGTTGGGCCTGCGCCGCCGCCGACAACTGGCGTTTCGGTCACTGTCGGAGTCCAAGTTGCCGTCGCGGTTGCGGTTGCGGTGGGTGTTGCCGTATCTAATGGTGTTGCGGTAAAAGGCAGTGGCGTAAAGGTCGCCGTTGGTGTATTGGTCGGCGGGTCAGTGGCGATAACCTTAATTGCCTCCCAAGTTGGCGGCGGAAACGGGTTCAGCGGCGACTGTGGATTGGCATACAACAATACCGTTACTGCACAAACAGCAATTGTCATCAACAGAAAAAGCGCCGTGATCACATCGGCGCAGGCATAACCCCGCCCTTCGGCAATAGGCGGGGGAGGCGGCGCAGTATAAACACGACGGCGGGTGCTGGTCGGTGCATAGTAGGCTCGATCTTCAGCGTCGTTAGCTTCCGATGCTTCGAAGTTATCGGACTCCTCAGCCTCGTCATCGGCTGGATATTCTGGATAATCAGCATCATCGGGATCAACGAGATCCTGTTCCGACATCGGAAACGGCGGTGTTACTACCGATTGCGTCTCTTCTGAAGCTGACTCTTCTGGCTGTTGCACCATGCCATCTTCCGGCATTAGGTCGCGATCATTCATAAGCTAATCATTGGCTAAAAAGGCCGTGTCTGGAGGAAGTTGATCAACGCCAAGTTGCGATCACATGCCCCCGGAAAAGCCACTTGAACCTTTGGCGACAGTGGCACGCCTTTATCGCTGCGGAGTTCAATCGTGTAAATTTGGGTATTGGGCTGTGCATCAACCTGAATCTCCCAACCCGATTCACCATAGCGCGAATTGGAACCAGAGGTCGTCATTTTGTTGAAGCCATTTGAGGCACTCACAGCAATCGTGACATTCGCTACCGCTTCGTTATTCAAGCCGAGCACCTGACCGCCTATACCCTCGAACGAGCAGCCTACTGCTGTATTTAAGTTGGCAGTTAGCGATGGCGTATTCTCTGCGATCTTGAACGGGAAGCCACGCGGAGTCAGCGTCGGTAGTGAAGGATCGATGGTTGGCCGCGCAGTCTTAGTAAAGGTTGGCGTGCGCGTTGGCGGTGGTACTTTAGTGGGAGGCAGTGCTGTATTCGTGACTGTCGGCGGTAGTGGGGTATCTGGAATCACCGTTGGCACCGGGGTATCAGGTAGTGGGGTTGGCGTTTTCGACGGAATCGGTGTACTGCTAGGCTGTGGTGTTTCCGACGGAATCGGCGTTAAGGTATTGGTGGGCGTTGGCGTTTCTGACGGGATGAATCTTGTTGCAATCAAGGTAGGACTAGACGGCGCGAAAGCGACTGGAACCGGGATCGCTTTCGTCAAGAACAAGACTACCGCCATACAAATAATTATTGTTAAGGCTACGAAGAAAATCGTCAGCCCATTATAAAGTCCGTCAGAACTACGTCTCATCGTCTACCCCCATTGAAGAGTCAGGCCACTGTGCGTGTGCATTGACAGTACGGTTACGCGGTACTCCCACGCTTTTCAACTGATTTTTAATTCTGTGCATTCGGATACTTTTCGATCTTGGCATTCTTTTCGAGGCTTTGTACCCACGCATCGAATACCTTCGCCGCTAGTTTGTAATGTGTTTCAGGACTGATCGGGCGATCTTTGACATGTTCTAGCGTCTGGATAATATGATAGCCTAATTTGCTTTTTACGGGCGCACTGATTTCATTCGCCTGTAATGAGAAAGCCGCATCTTCGACTGTTGGCTCTAGTAGTTCCCCTTTGGCGAACCAGCCCAGATCACCCCCCGATTCTCGCGTTGAAGTATCTTGTGAATATTGCGCCGCGAGTGCTGCGAAGTCGGCTTTGCCTTTAAGCTTGGCGAGCACTTCGTTAGCAGTAGCCTCGCTAGAAACAAGGATATGCCGCGCATGGACTTGTTCGGCAGTCATGCCGACTCCACCTGTCACAATGTCACGCATCTTGCCCGTAAGCAGCGCCGAGTGTAACCCTTCGCGGTATTCGGCTTCGGTCATATGGTCAGCGGCAAGCTGGGCGAGCCACTTCTCTTTACTGCCTGCAATCGCCAAATTCGATTGAACTTCGGCTTCGACATCGGCAGGGGTAACGACCACCGACTGAACACCCGCCGCGTCCTCGATCAACCTCTGGTCAATCAGCGAGTCGAGAACGGTGTCACGGAACGCCTTTGGATCGGCAGGTAAAGGGTCGCCCAATGTACGGATACCATCCATGCGCCGACTCACTTCGCGATCCAAGATAGACATCGGGATTGGCTTGCCATTAATCAGTGCGGCAGCAGGTTCTTGAGTCGGTGTTTGGTTGGGGGCGGCGGTATTCGTTCCTGTAGTAATAACATTTGTTTGTGGTGGCGCACTGGCGCAAGCACCTAGAGAGATTACCACGCTTACGCAGAGCAGCATCAGTGCAGAGGCGTGATTGGAAAGAGGTTTCAAGCGGTTTGCTCCTGCTTGGAATTCACAAGTACCGAATTTGTAGTATAGCGGTACGGCGCAGCAGTGGCAAGCCATGAGAAAGTTATCGTCAGGATGTGCGTCGTTTCGCTACTCAGGCCACTCGACCATTTCGCTAACGTTACCCCGTAGACCGCCCACCCCTCGATTGAACTGGCGATCTTGTGCGAAAACCTTCATTGGTAAGCCCTGACGCGGAGCCATGGTGATCCGGGCGCGACGATCCAAACGTGTACCGGGGATAAACTCTAGTCGGTACCGTTGCAACAGCATGGCAAGTACCAGTTTGATCTCCATCATTGCGAACGGTGCGCCAATGCACATGCGTGGCCCCGCGCTAAACGGGCTGTACTCGAATGGGCTGGGGTTAATCGTCAGCCAGCGGTCTGGATCGAATTTATCGGGCTGTGGGTATAATTCGGGATCGTGGTGCGTGTGGTAGATGCTGACAAATACCTCGGAGTGGGCGGGCAGCAGGTAGCCGCCCAATTCGGTTGGCTCCGCGATAATGCGGTGATTCAGTGGCACAGGTGGCAGCACCCGCATACTCTCTTTGACCACACGCTCCAACAGTGGTAGTGATGCCAATTGTTCTACAGTCGGCGCAGCACCGTTGAGCACACTGGAAAGCTCATCCTGCAACGCGGCGGCGATTTCGGCGTGCTGCGAGAGCAAGAGGAGTGTCCACGTCAGGGCATTGGCGCTTGTCTCGTGACCTGCCATGAAGATGATCCCCGCGTGACCGATCACTTCGTCATCGGTTAGCGTGGTACCGTCCTCATCTTGCGCGTTCAATAACATGCTCAATACGTCGCTATCGTCATTTCCATGAGCGCGTTTGGCGGCGATCACCTCACGAATCTCACGATCACCCCGCTCGGAAATATCGAGCAAACGGCGATAGGGCAACCCCGGCAGATCGTAGGAGAATAGGATGAGCGACGGTTGCAGTAGCCCTTTGACCATCTGTTGCAGGGTCAAGCCTACGCTGGATTTGCTATGAAGAATGTCCTCCCCGAACAACGTTTTGCCCGCAATATACAGCGATAGATAGGTCATCTCGCTCTGAATATCGCGCTGCTGACCAGTTTCCCAGCCATCAAGTACCTGCTGCGTAATGGCTACCATGTCATCGCGGTAGGCTTCGATCTGCTTTTTGTGGAAGGCAGGCATCAGTAAACGGCGGTGTTGGCGGTGCGTATCACCGTTGACATTGAACAGTCCCGTTCCCCAATTCCACATGACCTCTTGGCGGCGGGTCATACTGCTATTAACCCCACCCAGTGCCGACTTCTGGTAAGACTCAGAATCGGTGATCACTTTGCGGTTTAATTCTGCGCCATAGACAAACACCGATCCCGGACAGTCAGGATAGGGCGAGATAATCCGAGTCTTGCCACCTTCGACCAGTGCGGCGATGCTTCCATAGGTGCGGAATAAGTTGCTCAAGATGCCAATTGGATCGCGGGCAAACTGGAGGAGATTACCTGTCCGTCCTAGTCCGGGAATAGGGCGAGGGCCGGGAATAGTAAACGTCGCTGCCTGATCTTGTACAATTGCCGCCATTTTATCTCCCACAAACACTACCCCACCATCGATTCAGAGTCTACTCAGGTGAAGAGGTAGCCTCCATCGGCCTCGACACTGGTTTGGGATAAGTCACGTTGGGTAAACAGGCATCGTCGCTAAGGATTTTGCCATGTAAGTTAAGGGTATCATCTTCTCCACCTAATTTTGCCAGCATAGGCAACATCAAGAGCCGTTGCCAACGCATAGCGTTTTCCCGCCGCGCTCGTCCGTCACTCAGCTTTGGAATGCTTCATATAGCCTTCTGACTTCAAACGTAATCCCTGCTTCTCCCTTTATGCTATAGTTCATTGGGCTTTTCGCCGATTAGCACGGTGTACGAACCTTCAGCTTACCTCAGAAATGCCTTTCTGACTTTGCTCCCCCTGAATGGATATGTCTCTTATCCTTTAATTGTAACTGTTTTGTTCATTCGCGGAATGATAAATCATCTATACTTACCAATGCGTAGAGACATTCCTTGAGGAGTTATACCTTACAAAGTATCTACTCTCGTATTACCCTTTGCCGATCTGTGATTTGATGTTCTATTCCCAATACCCCCACGCCATTCCTAACCGTAACATCTAATCGTAGGCTAAAAGAATTGACTAGCCATGAACGAACTTCTTTTTCCAGCGATACAGGGCAAACCCAACACCCGAATAACCATAGGCATGTTCGGTTCCAGTTTTCTAAGCCAACATGAGTCCATGGCTCTTATATTAGAAGGAGCCATGGATATTGCACGCGAACAAGGATTTAACCTAGTCGCCTACTCGGGCGGTCAACTTGCGCCTACAGCAACTGAGCGTATTCGGCAGAATACCATTTACAGCTTTGCAACGCCACAGAACACAGATGCTTTGCTTTTATTGACAGGCACTCTGATAAATTATATCGATCTTTCCCAGATGGAGCGTTTCTATGAACAGTATCCTGTACCGAAAGTAAGTTTAGGCATTAGCCTGCCCAATATCCATAGTGTAATAGTCGATAATCGATCTGGAATGCTGGCAGAAATGCGACATCTGATCGAAGAACATGGCTTCCGACGAATTGCCTATATGTGCGGGCCACAAAATAATGAAGAGGCTGTCATACGCTTCCAAGCCTATAAAGATGAGTTAGCGTGCCACAATATTCCTTTTGATCCTCAGTTGGTCGTGATAGGTCAATTCGATACTGAACACGGCAAAGAGGCCGTACAAATTTTGCTTGATGAGCGTAAAGTTGAATTTGACGCATTTATAGGAGCTAACGATAATGCGGCCATGGGGGCTTTGTACGAATTACAACGCCGAACTATCGCTGTACCGGGGCAGATTGCTGTTGCAGGCTTCGATGATATAGAGGATACCCGCTCAACTATTCCAGCCCTTACTACAGTGCGTCAGCCGCTATATCAACAGGCAAGAAAGAGTGCCGAACTCGCGTTAGCTTTGTTCCGGGGAGAAGCACTCCCTGAGCAGGTGATGCTTGATACAGAGCTAGTAGTAAGACAGTCGTGTGGGTGTCTCGCACAGACAAACCAAGAAAATGGCCTTCCACCCGTAGATATTGCTGCCCGCCGACAGGTAGAGTCCAACCGTCAACTGCAATTCAGGTTCCATACACGGCTACTAAGCACTATGATGCAGGCATTGTTTACTGCAACAGACTTATCCCAGTTGGGTAAAATCATGTCAGCAACATTGCCCGATCTTAGTATTAAATCATGTTATATCGGCTTATATGATTCCCCGTCTCTTGAATGGTCGCGATTGATCTTCGCTTACGATGAATACAATCAAGACCGCCATATTTCCAACGATCAACTTCATATGCGGTGTTCCGATGTCGTTAGCTATGTATTGGCAGCCGTTGATAAGCAGCGTTCACTATTGATTCAAGATTTGCAGTTTAGCGGTAATCAATTTGGCTTTATGATTCTTGATATAGGGGACTCACAACTGCAAACTCAGTTGTATGAGATTATGCGAGAGCATCTCAGTACTGTATTCCACTCAAGGTATATCGTCCAGCAACTTGAGGAAAAGCATAATCTGCTCCGAACGCTGATTGATAACCTGCCGGACTATATCTTTGTCAAGGATCGCGATGGGCGCTTCCTGATCAGTAATACTTCGCATTCCCTTGCAGCAAATGTTTCTGAATCGGATGACCTACTAGGGAAAACAGCTTCGGATTTTTTTGCCCAAGATTTAGTCTCGCAGTACGATGAAGATGACAAAGCCGTTTTGCAAACGGGGCAGTCTTTGTTGAATATGCGGCGACGTACCGTAGACGAGAAGGGGAACCCACTATGGGTTTTAACCTCAAAAGTTCCTTTGCGAGATACCGAACAGAATATTATTGGATTGATAGGCATCAGCCGCGATATTTCGGAACTAAAACAGGCTGAAGAAGAATTGGCGTTGGCCCGTGATGCGGCGATGCAAAGCTCACGCTTGAAGTCCGAGTTCCTGGCGAATATGAGCCACGAAATTCGAACTCCCATGAACGGCATCATTGGAATGAGTAACCTGCTTTTGCAAACTAATCTTTCCGATGAGCAGCGAGAGTATTCTGAGACTATTCAGGTCAGCTCAGACACATTACTTACCATTATTAATGATGTTTTGGACTTCTCGAAAATTGAGGCGGATAAACTGGTTTTGGAAAAGATCGAATTTTCGCTCGTCTCCCTTATTGAAGGAACTGCTGACCTCTTGGCGCTCCAAGCCAATAACAAGAATATTGCGCTGATGACCTTTGCTGATCCGCATATTCCGCACACGCTGCAAGGTGATCCTGTCCGCTTACGTCAAGTTTTGTTAAACCTGTTGAGCAATGCTGTCAAGTTCACAGAACGCGGCGAAGTCCAATTGCGTACAGAGCTAGAGTCCCTACAACCCAATCTTGTCATGCTGCGCTTTGAAGTAAAAGATACTGGTATTGGGATCTCGGATGAGGCTCGCGCTTTGATGTTTCAGCCATTTACCCAAGCCGATAGCTCCACTACCCGCAAATACGGCGGAACCGGGCTTGGGCTAGCGATCTCTAAACGATTGGTGGAAATGATGGGCGGAACACTAGACGTAGAGAGCAAGCGGGGGGATGGCTCAACCTTCTGGTTCACCTCTCAATTTGCCTACTCGGCGGAAACAGAACAAGCTTCGACAGAATTTCTGGATGGGGTAAAGGTTCTTATCTGCGATGAAAGCGCTAGCCTGTGTGAAATTATCAGTCAATACCTGCGTTCTTGGGGAATGAACAGCACAGGAGTTCATTCGGTAGAGGCAGCAATTGATGCTCTGCATTTAGCTGCCGAAGCCGACCAACCTTACGATATGGCGCTTCTGAACTTTACCCTTGCTGGACTTAATGAATTTGCATTGGCCCGATCGATTAAACAAGACGCAAGCCTAGCTCGTACTCAACTCATACTTTTAGTATCCACTGATCGTACAGGACTTGATGAAACGGCGTTAGAGGTTGGCTTTTCAGCGTACCTCACTAAACCTATCAAACAATCCCAACTTTTCAACGCGATTGCTGCCGTAAGACATGATATGGGTGACACAAAACTTAACTATGTTGCCCGTCGCTTCGTAAAGCCACGTACCACGCAGGTTGCCGCTGTTTCAACACCTCAATCCAGTGCTCGGGCGAACGGTAGCGTAAGGCGAAGTGGCGCGGGCTGATGCGAATCGCCGAGGCTTCGGCGCCGAACAACTGCGTCAGGTGATCCTCGGTCCCCCAGCGAGACGCCGGCGTCACACCGGCTGGCGGCGGCACGTGCCTCCCGACGACGGCGAAGAGCCGGCCGATGAAGCCGTCGGGCGTCCAATTGGCGAGGCCGATGCGACCGCCGCTGCGGCAGACGCGCA
>JBDTVG010000160.1:0-4979 GCA_040007395.1 Chloroflexota bacterium | reverse complement strand
TGATGTTGGAACCTTTAGCTTACCTCACAAATGCCCTTTCTGACTTTGCACGCGCCCTGATCAAGTATCAATGTCACCTTGATTGGATCGCGTTGATGTTTTATCATGTTGTGCTGCCTTGCACGCTTGTGATTTTGAGAAACAGTAAGAAGTCTGATCGGGTATTATGATTCAATGGCTGTTAGCACTGAGTTTCTTTTTGCACCTTGTGGCAACGGTGGTGTGGCTTGGCGGCTTGGTACTGCTCACGCTCGTTGTCTGGCCCGAAGCACGAAATTTGCTAGCCCGTCAGGAACAGGGCGACGTCTTGTTGGCTCTGCTAGATCGGCTGCGTAAGCGCTTTTACCCGTTGGCAAACCTCAGTCTTGTCGTTTTGATCGTGACTGGATTGTTCCAGATGGAGGAAAATCCACATTACGATGGCTTGCTACAATTAACGAACGACTGGACTCGCGCTATACTACTCAAGCATGTTGCTGTGGTGGGCATGTTAGTGGTGGGTGCAGCCATGCAGTGGAGTGTCCTACCAGCGCTTGAGCGTGCATCAATACTTCTGCGGCGCGGCAAGGATGCACCCGATCTGGAACGGTGGCGGCGGCGGGAACGCCAGCTTTCAGCCCTCAATCTGGTACTCGGCGCACTCGTTTTGTTTTTTACGGCGGTTGCAACGTCAATCTAGTACACAGCAATCTAGCAACCATCCATCCGGTTGGTTAATCAGTCCGCGTAAGTTCTACTTTCACAGACCGTGACTGTACCGCAGTCACGTAGAGGTTTAGGCTTGTCAATCACGATTCACGGCGAAACATACAATTCACGCCCTCTACAATTATCACTCATCGTTGGCATCTTGCTCATTGCAGCGCTGCTGCGCATCACTCGGCTAAGTAGTCTACCGCCCGGACTCTCCAATGAAGAGATCGCGGCGATTCAGGTCGCCGAAACGGTGCGCGTTGGGCGTATCGCTTCGCTGTACAATGTCGGTGACCCTTCCGGCGGGCATGAAGGGTTATATCCGGTGGTTGAAGCCATCACAACCGGGTTAATCGGTGACGGGCTTTTTGCCTATCGCATCCTCTCGGTGTGGTGTGGACTGGTCAGCATCGCCTTGATGTATGCCTTGACCCGACGGCTGTTTGGCAATTTCGCGGCATTTGCAGCAGCGATCACATTGACGGTTAGCCTGTGGTCTGTACTGCTATCGCGGGCTACGATCCGCGAGACACTGCTGCTTCCGCTTATGCTGGCATTCCTGCTTATCCTAAGCAAAGCGATTCACCTGACACGGACGATTAGCCCTGATACACCAACCACTTTCCTCTATGCCCTCGTCGGGATTCTGATTGCTGCGTTAGTCTATACGCACTGGTCAGGGATCGTCGCGGTTCCGATCTTCCTGCTGTATTTAGCCTATCTGGTCGTGATGAGACAGCCGATCTCACGCCGGGTACTGGGCTTTAGTGGGTTTGCTATATTGATGGCGGTTATTCTGGGGATTCCATATCTGGCGGTGTCGCTGCGATCCCCGTCTTTGAGTGGGATTTATGTATTCTGGGCGAATCGTCCACGCGGGATCACTGGCTTTTTGGGCAGTGCGTTGGAAACGTTGGGTAGTATTGTTCTGATTGGGGATCGGGCTGTCACGCACAATCTACCGGGTAGTCCGCTGTTGGGACCACTAGGCGGTTTGCTGCTGCTGATTGGCCTTGTGGTGGCACTCCAACACTGGCGTGCGCCCAATATGATGTTCGTATTGCTAGTGCTGGTCGTGGGGTTGTTCCCCGACGCATGGTCGCGCACGAATACCAACTTTGGCACAATGACAGTGGCACTCCCTGCGATTGTAGTGCTGGTGGGGTTTGGTGCATCGCTAGTCATGGATCGAATCCGTCATGTCCCCGATCTGCTACGCGATTCGCGTACAATGGCCTTCGCCACAGGGATAGCGCTGATTTGTGCGGCACTGACTGGCTTTATCTTGTTCGGCATATGGGCGAACCATGCGAGCATTGATCGGGCTTATCATGGGCAATTAGGACGGTTGGCGACTTATTTAGATCACACCAAGGACACGCTGACTACTTCGATCTGCACGTTCAACATGGGTCGCGCTGACGCGAATAATATTTCAGATCCAGCATTGTTGGATTTGATGATGCACCATGAGAACCAGATGCTGCGGTTTAGCGATTGTCTAAACGGGTTTGTCCTGACAGGCGGTGGCGGTCTGCAACGTATCGCCTATAGTGATCCCGGCGCGGCGAAAAGTCTCTCCCCAGTCTTTCAACCTTGGCTGGGACACGCTGTGTCTATCAACGAGTCGCCGCTCGTGCCGCATTCCGTCGTAGAAGTGAATGTCGAGCAACAACTGGCAGACACATTGGGGATGGTTACACTGGCTCCGGTTACATGGCCTCCTGACAACGCCGGATCAACAGAAAATGCCGTGCTGCCTGTCCGTATGGGCGGCTACCTGACCTTTGAAGGCTATACACTGAATGAGCCGCGATTGTATAAACCGGGCGATACTGTTTCGCTGGTCACTTACTGGCGAGCCGATGGCGATCAGATCCCTGATCTCCGTATCTTTGCCCATTTGCTGCGTAACCCAAACACCGAACCCGTGTTGCAGAATGACACATTGAGCCTCGATTCAAGCTTACTGCGCGCCCGCGACATCTTTATTCAAGTGATTAACATTCCACTGCCGCCTGACTTTCCAGCGGGTGAGTATTACATTTCGGTGGGGGCGTACAGCCATGATACGGGCGAACGCCTGCCCGTCTACGACAATGATCAATTGCGCGGAGATCGTCTGTTCCTGAATACGGTGACTGTGCAGCCCTAGCGTTGGAGCATCTATGTTTGAACTTCACTTTCTCGGTACTTCCGCTTCGGCACCATCCGTCCACAGGGGGCTTTCGGCTCAGGTGGTCATGGTCAAGGAATACCGCTTTCTGATCGACTGTGGCGAAGGCACACAGCGCCAAATCTTACGCAGCGGGATCGGTTTCAAAAAGCTGAATCGTATCCTGATCACGCACGGGCACCTCGATCATATTTTGGGGTTGGCGGGCTTGCTCTCTACGTTCATTCGCTGGGAGAGCATGGAATCGCTAGAAATCTACGGCGGCAAAGCAGCATTGGATCGAGTCTACGATCTAATCTATGGTACTGTCCTGCACAATGAAGAACCGCCTATCCCCATCCACTTGATCGACTTGAAGCCAGAAGTTTTCTTTGACGATAAGGATTTCTCGGTAAGTGCCTTTCCGGTGACACATCGCGGGCCGGGATGTTTCGGCTTTATCTTTCAGGAAAAGCCCCGCCGCCCCTTTCTACTGGAACAGGCCGAAGCGCTCGGCATTCCACCGGGGCCAGTCCGTGCTCAACTTGTGCGTGGAGAGCCGATCACACTGCCCGACGGACGCACCATTCAGCCTGATGAAGTGTTGGGGCCAGACTTACCCGGCGCACGCTATGTACATATTGGCGATATAGGCCGCACGGATAACGTTCGTCAGTATGTTCAGGACGCACATGCACTGGTCATCGAATCGACCTATCTCAACGAGGATGTGGAGTTAGCCCGTCAGTTCGGACACATGACCGCCGCTGGAGCCGCCCGATTAGCCCTTGAGTCCAATGTCAAGACGCTGATCCTGACACATATTTCGCGACGTAGTCGGGAGCGTGATGTGCTGGCTGAAGCGCAAGCGATCTTTCCTAACACCTACGTTGCCCGTGATTTCGATGCCTTCTCTATTGCCAAAGATCGCCCCGTCGAGAAGCTCTCGCCAGACCGCTCAAGCACACATCCATCCGATACTGAATCTACCGAGTGATGCCCCCAACAGTTGAACGCTGAACTGAATATAATTGACGCAAGTTTAGTATAATAAGACACCTTACGCACGACTTGTTTTTATGCCCAATTGCCCTCACCCCCGGCCCCTCTCCTTTGGGAGAGGGGAGCGAAATACCTGTCTGGAAAGTCCCTCGCCTGTGGGAGAGGGATTTAGGGTGAGGGCGACACTGCATAAAAATACCTTCTGCGTAAGGTGAGTTATAGAACTCTCCTGACCATTAGTTAGCTGAAGTTGGCTAAGCATATTGTCCACAGCGCGTTTACCGTCAAACTCAGCTAAAGTTTTGGCGGCGGCAATGCGCACTTGGAGTTGTTTATCTTTTTCCAAAACGTTTAGTATAGGACTAACGCAAACGAGCCAGAAAAACAGTTAGGCGTTAAGCTAGCAGGCTGACAAGGCTAACGCGACTCGATTATTGTCAAAATGTGCTGCTGCGCCAAACGAATTACCCGCTGACGGAGTGGGCCGAATCCAGCGATGGCATTAGCCATGATGGGGTGAAACGCTCGTTGGCGGCAGAAAAATTCAGGGCGCGGTTGTGGGGGAGCATGTCACAGGGCAGGTCGTCCACAGGGCTATGTGGCGTTCGATGATAGAGGGCTGGACCACAAGACCGCGTGGACAGCTTGACCTAGACTAACGATGCAGTCCAGCCGAGCCAGACGCGCCATACAAGGACTTTCCCAACGGCCTCCGGTGAAAGGGTTCCGGCTCGTGCTTTCTCCCTAGCACACGGACTATTTCGCCAGCTACGATTGGCGCAGGACTCGCCCCAAGCCACCCACGTCTTGGGTGGCCTGCGCTGCAAGATTGAGCAGTTTCACCGCAAAACCAAGCAAAGTCACTGGTATTGAGGGCTGTGTCGTCTGGCCCATATTCAGCGCAAGCACATCGGCTGTCCCATTTTGGTCTGGGTTCGGCTCAAGCAGCTTCCTCAGGAAACCGTCTCCACCATCTTTCAACTTAACCAAGCCTTGCTTGATGATTACCGGCCTTCTCAATTGCGTTCACTCGCGCTCAAAATGTGATTGGCCTAAGTCCTATTTATAAAACTTTGGCTCATGTTAAGGCAAAGTGCAAAAGGGGGTAAACTGAAGGTAGCGTGAAGGG